>NZ_QRJA01000009.1:69594-81176 GCF_003471405.1 Collinsella sp. AM20-15AC | reverse complement strand
AGCGACGGACCTCGGGACGCTCTTACACCACGTCTGCGCGCGCCACCTGAAACTTCCTAATCACCGTCAGCTAGCGCCAAATTGGAAGTCGATGGTCACTCATTAACGTACAGTTCTTATAACTTTGTTCATTATTTTCCGCACCTAAAATGATACGCCGTTTGTGACAGTACTCACAAACGGCGTTTTTTGACCACTGGCGTGTCTGGCAGGCGGCAAGCACCGCCCGAATCCGCATTTTGAACGCGCCCGAATCGGTTCTGGAGCCGGTTTTCGCGCTCTTACTCGTCTTTGGGCGAGGGATGCTTGCAGACCACGCTCATGTAGATCATGCCGAGCACGGCTGCGGTGACCGAACCGGCGAGAATAGCGGCCTTGGCTGCAAGAACCTCAAACTGGGCCGTCGGGAAGGCGAGGCCGCTGATGAGGATCGACATGGTAAAGCCGATACCGCCCAAAATGCCCACACCGGCGATCATGTGCCAGTTGACATTATGCGGCAACTCGGAAATCTTGAGTTTAACCAGGGCAAACGTCATGCCAAAGATACCGATCGGCTTGCCCAGCAGCATGCCAAAGTACACGCCGAGCGTCACCGGGTCGGTGAGCAGCGTGCTCATGTCCACGCCCACCAGGCGAACCTGCGCGTTCACGAACGCAAAGATCGGCAGGATCACGAAGTTGACCGGCGTGGAGATCAGACGCTCCATGCGGATGAGCGGCGGGGTTACGCGGTGCATGACGCGCTCGACCTTGGTGGTCGAGACGGTAAAGTCATGCTGGCCCAGGATGTGCGCCTCGTCGTCGTAGCGATCATCGAGCAGCGGCAGGCACTCGCCCAGCCAATCGGTGAGGCTATCGAGCTTGACACCGCACTTGGCCGGGATGGTAAAGGCCAAGATGACGCCAGCAAGCGTAGCGTGCACGCCGCTCTTGAACATGCAAAACCACAACAGCAGACCCAGTACCGAATACGGGGCAAGGCGGTAGTGCTGCGTCTTGTTGAGCCACACGAGCGCGCAGGTCACAAGCGCGGCGGCGCCCAACCAAAACGGATTGGGGCTCTGACCGTAGAAGATGGCGATGGCGGCGATGGAGATGAGGTCGTCGGCGATAGCGAGCGTCGAGAAGAACACGCGCACGCCGTTGGGCACGCGATTGCCCAAAAGCGACAGCACGCCCAGCGCAAAGGCAATATCGGTTGCCATGGGGATGGCCCAACCGTTGCGGGCGCCGGCATGGTTAAAGATCAGGTAGATGCAGGCGGGAACGACAACGCCGCCCACGGCCGCCAGCATGGGAAGCATGGCCTGACGCGGATTCTTGAGCTCGCCGACCGTCATCTCGTACTTAAGCTCAATGCCCACCAACAAAAAGAAAATCGCCATGAGGAAGTCGTTGACGAAAAGCTCAACGGTGAGACCGGCCGTAAGGTTTCCCAGACCCACATACAGCGGGGTCTCCAAAAAGTGATGGACGGCCTCGTAGGCATCGGTATTGGCGCAAATGACGGCGGCGATGGCGGCGAAGACCATGACGGCGGCGGAAATCGTGCCGTTCTCGGCGATGCGCTCCCAGATGTCGTGACGTTCAAAGCGCTTGCGCTCACGAACGTTGAACAGCTGCTCAGTTGCTGCCATGGGCGGCTCCTTTCACGGGAAAGCTCCCGTCTTAAAAAAGCACGGCCCGCCCAAGTGGCGGCGCCGCGCTCTAACGTATTACGCTTGCATCTAGCCTACCCTGCACGACAAGCACGCAGGCGTGGCCGAAAAGCGGAACCACAGGTTGAACATTATTTGTTCAACGGCACGGGCATACCTGTCCAAGAGACGACGCGGCGCCGTGCACAAAAAACGACCGGAGCGCGGGGCGTCCGCGGTCCGGTCGTGGCGTTTGGTCAACTAAACCTAGCAGGCGGCCATGATGGGGGCAGCGACCTGCTTCTTACGGGAGAGGACGCCCGGCATCCAGACGCCGTCGTGCTCGTCGGCAATGCCCAGGCCCTTCTGAGCGGCCTCGGTCTCGCCCTCGAGCAGGACCTGCGAGCCCTCCTCCATGATGTCAGTGATGCACAGGACGATGCCGTCGGCACCTTTCTCGGCGGCGTAGGCGCGCATGGCCTTGCGAATCTCGTCGATCATGCCGAGTGCGCGGGTCTTGTCGACAGTCTCGTACTGGCCGATGAGCAGCTTCTTGCCGGCGGGCTCGAACATCTTGATGTCGTTGCCGACCATCTCGGCTGCGGTGAAGGAGCCGGACGGGCGGGTGAGGAAGACTTCCATGCCAAACTTGACCGGGTCGACGCCCACCTGCTCGCCGAGCTTGGCGGCGACGGCGCGGTCGACATCGGTGGTGGTGGGGCTCTTGAGCATGAGCGTGTCGGTCATCATGGCCGAGAGCAGCAGCTTAGCCTGGACGTCGGAAAGCTCAACGCCGAGCACGCCGGCGAGCTTGGTGACGATGGTGCAGCTGGAGCCCCAGGGCAGGCAGATGTAGTGCAGCGGGCCGGCGGTCTCGAAGTCGCCGATGCGGTGATGATCGACAACGCCAAAGACCGTGGCGTCCTTAAGGCCGGCGACAGACTGGGCGGACTCGTTGTGGTCGGTGAGGACGACGAGCTGGCCGGCCTCGACGGACTCGATCACGCGGGGCTCGGCAATGCCGGCGTCGGCAAGCAGCTTGGCGGACTCGGCCGGAAGCTGACCAAGGGCGCAGGCCTCGTAGGTGTTGCCGGCATACTCAACCTGGTTGAGCAGCTGGGACAGGACGACGGCGCTCATGATGGCGTCGTTATCGGGGTTCTGGTGACCAAAGACAAGAACGTTTGCCATGGATATCCTCCACTTGATATGTGTACTTGGACGTAGCTATGGTAGCACGCTGACGCCGAACCCTTGGGCACGGAAGGGCCGCGGCACAATTTGGAGCAGGCGTTGGAGCAAAGTCTATCCCTTTCGCACCATGTTGGTGCAAAGTAACCTGGCCTCCTTGCACTAGCTATTTGCCGGCGGCGCGCAGGGCTACGTAGGCGGCACCGATGATGCCGGCGTCGTTGCCGAGCGAGGCGACCTTAATGGGCGTCTCGCGCGAGGCAGAAAGCGCGTACTGCTTAAAGTGCTCGCGGGCCTTGTCGAGGTAGACATCGGCCGAGGCGGATGCGCCGCCGCCGATCAGGAACATCTCGGGGTCGACCACGTTGGCGATAAGCGCCAGAGCGCGACCGAGATAATCGGCCATGGTATCGACCGCGGCCAGCGCGAGCTTGTCACCCTCGCGGCAGGCCTGGAACACGTCCTTGGAATCGGAGGGGCCGGTGAGCTCGATGGGCTCGACGCCCGCCTTCTCGCACTCGGCAAGGTAGTTGCTCACCACGCCGGTGGCGCTGGAATACTGTTCCAGGTGGCCATGGCCGCCGCAGCCGCAGGTGCGCTCCTCGGCAGGATTCAGGCACATGTGGCCGATCTCGCCGCCGGCGCCCACGACGCCCGACACCACATCGCCGTTGACGATAACGCCGCCGCCCACGCCGGTACCGATGGTGACCATCACGACGTTCTGCACGCCCTTGGCAGAGCCGAGCCAGGCCTCGCCCAAGGCAGCGGCGTTGGCATCGTTTTCGTACTTAACGACCGCGTCGGGGCAGTGCTCCTGAATGGCGATCCTCAGCTCGGGCAGGTTAATGGCAATGTTGGCCTTAACCTTGGCGTCGCCCGAAGCCGGGATGGGACACGGAACGGCCAGGCCAATGCCCGCCACAAAGGCGCGCGGAATCTGCGCCTTGGCGACCACCTGGTCAATAGCCTCGGTCACCGCGGCAAAGCCCGCAGCGTCAACGATGGGAGGCGTGGGCACGCTGGCCTTGGCAAGCAGGTTGCCGTCCTCGTCGAACAGGCCCTCCTTAACCGAAGTGCCGCCAACGTCGATGCCGATGTAGTACTGCTTAGGTTCCATGGGAGCCCACCTTTCTCGTTTAAACATTGCCTGTATGGTACCGCTCCCCAGGCAAAAACCTGTCAAAAAGGGACAGGTTTGTTTTGGCAGGTTTTATCTGGGAAAACGCAAGGCATGAGATTTGGTTCGCTGGGCGGCAAAACGGCCCAACCCCATCTTCGAGCCGATCAATTTGCTCAATACCACATTATTCGAATGCATATTCATTTAGAGCGCTCTAGTTGATATAGAAGAGCGTTTTTTGATTATATCTTTCTCGAACTTTTCAAAAACGCAATAGGGATGCTTAGGCGTGGACTATACTTTCGTTTGTACTCAATCAAGCCGGAAAGGAGGTTCCATGATTCCCAAATACGAGGCAATAGCTGCAGATATCCGTCGAAGCATCGAGGACGGCGCTCTAAAGCCGGGCGACAAGCTGCCCACCGTCGTTGAGTTCTGCGAGCTCTATAGCGTTTCCAAAATCACCGTCAAACGAGCTATTGAGCAGATTACCGATGAAGGTCTTGTTACCAGCCGGCGCGGATCGGGCACCTACGTTAAGGACACGGCGGGGCTTCCCGGCCAGGCGTTTTTCCAGGGCAAGAACAATCGCTCCCAGGGCTTTTCGTATGAGCACCGCGGGGAGAAGGTGACCTCGGTGGTCTACGATTTCTCGATTGTCAATCCGCCAGCAGACGTCGCTGCCCAGCTGGGAATTGCCGAGGACGACTTTGCCTATCACATCGTGCGCGTGCGCCAGGTCGACGAGAAGCCCATCGTTATCGAGTACACCTACATGCCCCTCGAGCTGATTCCGGGCCTTAAAAAGAAAGACCTGTATGGATCGGTCTACAGCTTCATCCGCAAGCAATGCGGGCTGAAGATTTCGAGCTTCCACCGCACCATTCGCGCCGTAGCGGCAACCGAGGAAGAGGCTGAGCGCCTGGACACCAAACCCGGCTCTCCCCTGCTCGAGCTCAACCAGATTGGCTTTTTGGATAGCGGCACCGCCTTTGAGCATTCGATCTCGCGCAACGTTGGTGACCGCTTTGAGCTGCACAACGTAACGTTGGCATAGGTTTTTGTAGTCATGCGGGCGCTCGTTACGGCTCGTTTAGAGTGGGCGGCCGCGCAACACCATGGGGGTATGAACATGTCCGATTTGATTAAACTGACGCCGATCTTTCACGAGAAGATCTGGGGCGGCCGCCAGCTCGAAACCGTATTTGGTTATGACATTCCCGAGGGTCCCATCGGTGAGTGCTGGGCCATCTCGGCACACCCCAACGGCGACTGCCAGATCGCTGAGGGCCCGTACGCCGGTCACACGCTGTCATGGCTGTGGGCCGAGCACCGCGAGCTCTTTGGCAACTGCGAGGGCAAGGAGTTCCCGCTGCTCATTAAGATTCTAGACGCCAAGGACGACCTTTCGATCCAGATCCATCCCAATGACGAGTACGCCGCCGAGCACGAGAACGGCAGCCTGGGCAAAACCGAGTGCTGGTATGTACTGGACTGCGAGCCCGGCGCCACGATCATCGTCGGACAGCGCGCGCACGACCGCGCCGAGGCCGCGCGTATGATCGAGGACGGCCGCTGGGACGACATGCTCAACGTGCTGCCGATTCACAAGGGCGACTTTTTCCAGATTGATTCCGGTACCGTCCACGCCATCAAGACCGGCACGCTCATTTTGGAGACGCAGCAGTCGAGCGACGTGACGTATCGCCTGTACGACTACGACCGTCCCGGCACCGACGGCAAACTGCGTCCCCTGCACATTGAGCAGAGTCTCGACTGCATCGACTTTGATTCTCAGGCCCCGACCGACGGCACCGTGACCGCGCCCGAAGTCGACGGCGTGACCGAACTCGAGTCCAACCCCTGCTACACCGTCGATCGCGTGCGCGTCAACGGCAGCAAGACCCTCGACCAGCACTGGCCCTTCATGTGTCTGTCGGTCATCGACGGCGAAGGCACCGTCTGCGGCGACCCCGTCCACAAGGGCAGCCACCTGCTGGCTCCGAGCACCGTCAGCGACATTGACCTCGAAGGCAAGATGGAACTGATCGTCTCGCATCTGTAAGCTATCGATCCCCGAGCGCTCGCCGGGATGGGGCGCGGGGTTTGATCGCCTGTTCGGACAGTCCTGCTCGCACGGAGAGCACATTAAGTGCTCTCCGGCTCGTGCGGAACTCACGATCGACCAAACCCCGCGCCCCATCCCGGCGAGTCTCTGGCTAGTAACGACAATCAAAAAGCAACAAGGGGCTCCCCCGTTCATCAACGGAGGAGCCCCTACTCGTATCTATATATCAGCCCACCCTGCTCTCCAGACCAAAAAGCGAACGAGCAAAGCGACGTTCGTCCAGCAACGTTACCCAAGGACCTGGGCGGGCGTATAGGGCAACATCGATCGCGAGTTCCGCACGCAAAGGAGGCCACTTAATGTGGCCTCCTTCTTGCGCAGGACTGCCCGAGCAGGCGACCAAAGCCCCCGGCGCGCCCGCCTAGCCGGATGTACGGGTTTTCCAGGTGCGGCAGATCGGCCTGAAAGAGGAGGGCATAGACCTTGAGGTCATGCCCGACGATTGAAGGCCGAGGTGCCGTGCCTGGGAAAGCCGCCTAGGTCAGTTTCACTATAGGCGCAAAGCCCTTCATAAGCTTTTTGGTCTGGCCGGTCTTTTCGAATTGAACCTCGATCATGTCTCCGGCGACCGAGATCACGGTACCGGTGCCAAAGGTCTTGTGGCTCACGGTATCGCCCGCGGCAAAGTCCTGCGACGCGCTGGCGCGATCGACCTTGCGCTCCACCGTCGACGACACCTTGGACGACGGCTTTTTAGCTCGCGGCGCGCCCGAACCAAAGGTCGAGGCAACACGGCCCGCGTCGGGCGAAACCCCGCGATGGCGCTCGGTGCCATAGGTGCTGCCACCAAAGAAATCGTCGAAGCTCGATCCGCCGCGCGAACCGGAACCGCCGGTCGAGCGCGTATGCGAACCGAACACCTTGCCGCCATACATATCCGAGCCCATGCCCGAGCCAAAGGTGCCGTGACGGTCGCCGCGCTTCTCCCAGCCCGTGCCCTCAAAACCGGCAGAACCGATACCGCTAAACTCGATATCCTCAAACGGAATCTCGTTGAGGAAGCGAGAGCGCGGGTTGGCAGAGGTCGAGCCGTAGGTGCGACGCGTGGCCGCATAGGTCAGGAACAGGCGCTTACGGGCACGCGTGATGGCAACGTAGGCCAGGCGACGCTCCTCCTCGAGCTTGCCCGGGTCATCGCTGCCGCCAAAGTCGTGCACGTGCGGGAAGATACCCTCCTCCATGCCGGCCACGAACACCGCCGGGAACTCCAGGCCCTTGGCGGAGTGGATGGTCATCATGGTAATGGCATGCGTCTCGCCGGCCAGGGAATCCAAGTCGGAGCGCAGGGCCAGCCACTCCATGAGTGCCGGCAGTGCCTTACAGGTGAGCGGACCGTAGGTGCGCTCGATCTCGTCGGCATGCACGACGCCCGCCGGTAGCTCTGTTGGCACGGCATACGCGTTGCCCGCGATGGCGGCGGCCAGGGCATCCTGCGGCGAGAGCGCCGGGGCGGCTAGGCTATCGAGCGGATTGGAGCCCGCGGCGTCACGAGCGCCGACAAGTGCCTCAAACGAGGATGCCGGAGCGGACGGCCCCGGCTCGGACGCGGGCGCACTCACCACGGCGGACTCGGACTCGGCGACGGACGGCACGTCGGCAACACCGGCCGCGCGCAGCTCTTCTAGACTCTCGAGCGCACCCTCGATATCCTCGTGCGTCTCCTCAAATTCGGCGGCGACGCCCAGGAATTCCTGGATGTTCTCGGCGCGGCTCTCGGACTCCATGGTGCCCTCGGCGCGAAACGCCTGCAGCAGGCCCGTCTTATCGACAATCATCTCGACGACGTCCTTGAGCTCGCCGTCCATGCGGCGGCCCTCGCGCACCAGCGCCACAAAACTCGACAGGCCGTTGCGCACCTTGGCACTAAACATGCCCGTCTCGGCTGTTGCGATCTCGCAGGCTTGGAAGAACGAGCAACGGTTGTCGCGCGCCAGCTGCTCAATCTTTTGGATCGAGGTGGAGCCGATGCCGCGACGCGGCGTGTTGATGACGCGCTTGACGCTCATCTCGTCGGCCGGGTTCACGATCATCTTGAGGTAGGCCATGACATCGCGGATCTCGGCGCGGTCGAAGAATCGCGTGCCGCCCACGATCTTGTAGGGCACGCCCGCGCGCAGGAACATATCTTCGAGAATACGCGACTGGGCGTTGGTGCGATAGAACACGGCGATGTCGTCGTAGCTCGTGCCCTTGGAGTGCAGCTTCTCGATCTCACCGGCAATCCAGCGGCCCTCGTCGCGCTCGTCGCTCGCCTGGAAGGCCTGAATCTTCTCGCCATCGCCTTCGGCCGTAAACAGGCGCTTGTCCTTGCGCTGCGAGTTGTGGCGCACCACGGCGTTGGCGGCGCTCAGGATATGACCCGTGGAGCGGTAGTTCTGCTCCAGCTTGACGGTCTTGCAGTTTTTAAAGTCCTTCTCAAAGTCCAGGATATTGGTGATGTCGGCGCCACGCCAGCTATAAATGGACTGGTCGTCGTCGCCCACGACCATAAGGTTTTGGTACTTGGCGGCCAACAGGTTGGCGATCTCGTATTGGACGTGGTTGGTGTCCTGATACTCGTCGACGCTAATGTAGCGGAAGCGCTCCTGGTACTTATCGAGCACCTCGGGGCGGGTGCGCAGCAGCTCGAGAGCGCGCACGAGCAGGTCGTCAAAGTCCATCGCGTTGGCGGCGCGCAGGCGGCGCTCCAGCTCCAGGTAGACCTGCGCGGCCTTTTTGTCGTTGGGGCTATCGGCGCTCTTGAGCATGTCCTCGGGCCCAATCATGGCGTTTTTGGCCGAGCTGATCTTGCTGCGGATCATGTTGATGGGGAACTGCTTTTGCTCAATGCCGAGCGCCTGCATAATGTCACGCACCATGCGCTTTGAGTCATCGTCGTCATAGATGGTGAACTGACCGGTGTAGCCCAGCAGGTCGGCGTCCTCGCGCAGCATGCGCACGCACATGGCGTGGAAGGTGCACACCCACATGCCGCGGGTGCCACTGGGGATGAGTGCTGCCAGACGCTCGCGCATCTCGGCCGCGGCCTTGTTGGTAAACGTGATGGCCAGGACCTGCCAGGGCCTAACGCCCAGGTCGCCAAGCATATGTGCGATGCGGAAGGTCAGGACGCGGGTCTTGCCCGAGCCGGCGCCGGCAAGGACCAGCAGCGGGCCCTCGGTGGTCAGGACCGCCTCGCGCTGGGCGGGGTTCAGGCTATCGATATCGACGAACGGCTTGGCGGGCTTGGGCGCCGGAGCCGGGGCGTCGTAGATGTCGAGCGGAACGAGCTCGGGTTCCGGCGCGGCGGGGACGGTGTATGCATCGAGCGGCACGGGCTCCGGCGCGGGCGGCACGGGTACCGCAGCGTTCTTTTCCCAGGGCAAGGGCTGGGTCATGGGCGACTCCTCATCTGACAGACGGCGCGCCTGCGGGCAGCGCCATAGTTTGAGCCGTACCAGTATACCGAGCCGCGCGGACACCGACGCAAATCACACCACGACTCCGTGCGCCACCGTCAGGCCCACCCCAGCGAATTTGGTGCAAAGGTGTCAGGTTACTTTGAACCAATCTATTGACAATCACGAAACCGCCGATGTCATGGCAGCAGCAGCGAGCAGCGGCCAGGGCGAACAAATTGGCATGAAAAGGGGGCGGCATAGACCTTTTGGTCATGCCACCCCCTTTGAATGACAAGTTGTCGCCCTGGCCGCCGCGCAGCGTCGACTAAGTTAGAGGCCGAGCATCGGCTCCAGAACGAAGAAGTACGCGAGCACTACGATGCCCAGGATGATGCGGTAGACGCCGAAGCACTTGAAGTCGTGACGGCGGACGAAGCCCATGAGCCACTTGATGGCGATGAGCGAAACCACAAAGGCCACAACGCAGCCCACGCCCAAGATGGCGATCTCGTTGGTGCCGAACGTGCCGCCCTTGATGAAGTACTTGACCAGCTTGAGCGCACTCGCGCCAAACATAACAGGAATAGCCAGGAAGAACGTGAACTTAGACGCCACCGAGCGCGTGCAGCCCAAAAGCAGGCCGCCGATGATGGTAGAACCGGAGCGAGACGTACCAGGCACCAGCGAAAGCACCTGGAAGCAGCCGATACCCAGCGCAGTCTTCCAGCTGAGGTCCTCGAGCGTGGCGATGGAACCAAAGTCCAGATTCTCGTCATCGTCCTCATCCTCAGCGGTAGCCGTGGGGGGCGCCGCAAAGTGCGCACCGGCGGGACGTCCACCCGACACCACAGCACGCGAACCAAACGAACCGGCAACGGCCATTTCCTCGCGCTTGCTCGCGCGCCAGTTCTCGATCACGATAAACAGCACGCCGTACACAATGAGCGCCAGCGCCACGACGGGAGCGTTGTAGAAATGCTCCTCCATCCAGTCGTTGAGCGGCAGGCCGATCGCCGCCGCAGGAATGCAACCGAGCACAATCTTGCCCCACAGCACCCAGGTGTCGCGACGGCCCTCCTTGCCCTTGCTGGGCGAGAACGGGTTGAGCTCGTGGAAAAACAGCACGCAGACGGCCAGAATGGCGCCGAGCTGAATCACGACCAGGAACATATTCCAGAACGTCTCGCTCACGTTCATCTTGACGAACTCGTCCACCAAGATCATGTGGCCCGTCGACGAAACGGGCAGCCATTCGGTGATGCCCTCGACCAGGCCCATGAAGGCAGATTTTAGAAGCTCGATAATATCCAAAGGGACCCCCTCGTTAGACACCCGCCGGTAGATGTTCTGCGGACGATGCGGGCGATGTCCCATTATCAACCGTTGGCGGTGCGACCGCGCCTACCCTTACCAAAAAACTCGCCCGTTCACAGAATTGCGAGCAGTTAAACCGAAATCCTTGGGTATAACTGCAACAAGATAAAGTGTCCGGCGGTCAACGCACCCGCGCCCGCCCGACGCACGAGCCCCGCGCCCGTGCGATAGACCAAGGAGGAAACCATGAACGAGGGTTACACCAAGGTATTTGTTTCACTCGACGGTACTGAGCAGCAGGATTTTGTGCTCGCACGCGCCATCAAGGTCGCCGCGAACAACGGCGCCAAGCTGATTATCGGCCACGTTATCGATTCCACGGCGCTCGAGAGCGCCGGCTCCTATCCGGTCGATTTGGTCAACGGTCTGGAGGAGGCCTTTAAGAACTCCATCGAAAAGCAGCTCGAAGAGGCCAAGGCCAATCCCGATATTCCCGAGGTCGAGGTCATGATACGCGCCGGTCGTATTCGCGAGACGCTCAAAGACGAGATGCTCGACGTGGTCAAGCCCGACCTGGTGCTCTGCGGCGCTCGCGGCCTGTCCTCGATCAAGTATGCGCTTCTGGGTTCGATTTCGACGTTCCTGCTGCGCAATACCGACTGCGACATTTTGGTCGTAAAGTAGCGTTGCTCCCACCGGCCGCGGGGCCTGAGGGGTTTCCACGGGCACGTCCTCGCCGCGTTGCGGCTGCGGGATGTGCCCTTAGGAAACCCCTCCCGGCCTCGCGGCCTTCGCAGCCTTACTTC
>NZ_QRJA01000009.1:0-69560 GCF_003471405.1 Collinsella sp. AM20-15AC | reverse complement strand
GCCCCGTTTGGGGCGGCACGTTTTGTTTGGGCTGCACGTTTTTGTTTTGGGAGATCCATTTGAGCCTCATAGTTATGTTCACGTTCGGGAACATAACGCCAGTTGCCTTAGCTAAGTTCACGTTCGGGAACATAGCCGTCCGCAGCGCAAGACGGCCCGGCTACTCAAAGTATTGGAACTTGTTCGTTGAGAAGGCAAACGTAACGACAAAGCCTTCGCCGGGGTCGGATGCCGCGGTGACATCGATGCCCATCTTGGAGCACAGGCGCGCCACCAGATAGAGGCCGATGCCTGTTGCGCGCTTGGTGGTGCGGCCGTTGTCGCCGGTAAAACCCTTCTCGAACACGCGCGGCAGGTCGGCCGCGCTCACGCCGCAGCCGTTGTCCGCGACGGTAAGCTCGATGCGTTCGCTCGCCAGGCCCTCGTCCAGCAACGCGCCCGAAAACACGATCTTTGCGCCGTCCTCGCGCGCATATTTGATGCTGTTCTGAATAAGCTGGCCTAAGATGAACTCCAGCCATTTCTCGTCGGTAAAGACCTCGAAGTCGAGGTTCTCGCACACCGGAGCCACGTGCGCCGCGATAAGCTCGCGCGCGTTGGCTTTAATCGCGCCCGTCACCAAGGTCTTGAGATCCCAACGGCGAATCAGGTAGTCGCGCTCCACGACTTCCGAGCGCGCATAGTACAGCGCCTGGTCGATATAGCGCTCAACGCGAGCCAGCTCGCGACCCAGGTCATCCACACGCGACAGGTCGTCTTCGCTGCCGTCCAGGTTTTCCAAAATCAGGTGGGCCGCCGCCAGGGGCAGCTTGGCCTCGTGGACCCAGCTCTCGATATAGTCGCGATAGTCATCGGTCTGACGTCGGCCTTCGGCAACCTCGTCGCAGGCAGCTTTGCCCACCCGGCGCAAGACCTCGTATTCGAGCTCGCCCTCGGCATAGGTCGGGCATTGCACCATCTCCTGCACCCATGCGGGACTCTCGAGCTCCTCTGCCGCGCGCTCCAACTGACGCAGAAAACGGCGACGGCGAGCGTACTCGATCACGATGCCGAGCATACCGAAGATAAAGGACACGCCAACCGCCACGACCACGATAGAAACGGGTGCGCCGGCGACCGTCAGCACAAAGCAGCTCAGCAGCACGCCGCACGTCCACACGGCGACGGGAAGCAGCGCATCTTTAAAGAACTTGCCAAACGACATAGCCGGCCCCTAGACCGAATAGCCTTGGCCGCGATGCGTCGTCAAATACCCCTTGATGCCGATTTTTTCGAGCGTGGTGCGCAGGCGGTTGATGTTGACGGTGAGCGTATTGTCGTCCACGAAGGCGTCGGAGTCCCACAGGTCCTGCATGATGGCCGAGCGCGAAACGATCTTGCCCGCGCGGCTCAGAAGCAGCGAGAGGATACGCAGCTCGTTTTTGGTGAGCTCGGTGCTAGTGCCGGTTTGCGTGTTGATGACCATGGAGCGGGCGAGGTCGAGCTCCAATCCCTTGTGGACGAGCGTGCTGCGCTCGCCTGCCGCCGCGGTGCGACGCAGCAGTGCGTTGATGCGCGCCACGAGCACGCGCGCGCTATAGGGCTTGGGAACAAAGTCGTCCGCGCCGAGCGTCATGGACATGACCTCGTCGATCTCGGTCGTGCGCGACGTGAGGACGATGATGGGGACCTCGGATTCGCGACGGACTTCGTGGCAGATGTGCTGGCCGTCTTTGACGGGAAGCGTCAGGTCGAGCAGCACCAAGTCGGGCGCGGCGGCGAGAATATCGCGCGAGACATGCTCGAACGACTCGCAGGCCTCGACCTCAAAACCGGCACGGGCAAGGATATCGGCAAGCTCGCGACGAATGGGCTCGTCGTCCTCAACGATATAGATTAGCGCCATGGATTCCGCTCCCCTCTTGATTGTCTTGCCACCATTATGGCTGCGAAACTGCAGGTGCGCGCCACGCACGTCGCCAAGGTGACAGAACTGTTCGCGAGCGGGGGCGTTTTGTCCGCCTCGCACTCGCAGCGGTGGCGGGAACCAAAATGATTCTTTAATCCCCGTCCCAGAATAATCATTTAGCGGCGGGCGCGAAGCTTTTCGTAGCCGTCGGCAAAGAAGGCGACCGTCGCGGCATCAGACTCGGCGGCGTCGGCGTCGGTGGCAGGCACCACGCCGTGCTCGTCGCTTACCAGGAACAAGGCGCCCTTGAGCTGTGCGGGAATGTCCACGCGCGTGACCGGGATGCCCTTGGTCTGGGCCAGCTGCTCTATGAGCGTCGCCGTGCCACACAGGCACTCGTCCGCCGGCGCCACAAAGGCCAGCTCGCCGTTGTTGACGGCAGCGAGCAGCTCGGGCGCCACGCCGGTTTCGTCGGCCTCGGAGCGGGCCTCGGCGGAGCGGGCACGCAGCGCCTTGGCCGAAGTATCGGCCAGCGGCTCGTACTCACCCACCGTCATGGCGGCATTGCCGTTAACGTCGATCACCAGCATGAGCACGCCGTCGTGCGCGGTGTAATCGCCCTCGGCAAGCGACCACTCAACGTGCTGCTTGGCCCAGCTGAGCATGTTATGGGTAAGCGGCTCGCCCTGCACCAAGCGCTCGGACAGCGCGCGAATGTGACGGTTGAGCATGGGCACCTTTTTGTTGGACATGCGCCAACGGCAGATAAGCGCGGGCTTGTCGAGCGTAAACTTCTCGACCGCCTCCTGATTGGCGCAAAAGTCCTCGTACGCACGCTGGTCCTCGGCATTGCCAAACAGCTCTGCATCATCAATCTGGGGCATGGTCATACCTTTCGTGTTAGTCATTCCGTCCTCTTATACCAAAAAGACGGCCCTCCAAACGGAGCGGCCGTCTTTTGCAGAGATAATTTTAGAAGCGAGGCGGTCCAAGGGACGAGATAACATCCCATCCTCCCCAGTCAACCTAACAGGTCGGCGAGGGTTGCCCAGGTGCCGCAGATTGCCGTGAAAGAGGAGCGACGCGTACTTGGGTACGCGGGCGACGAATGAGCGGCAAGGTGCGGTGGTTGGGCAAGCCGCAGCGCCACCTCCCTACTTAATGGCGGAAGTGGCGCGCACCCGTGAAAACCATCGCAATATTGTGCTCGTTGCAGGCCTGGATGCTCTCGTCATCGCGCTTGGAGCCGCCGGGCTGGATGATGCAGGTCACGCCGTGTGCGGCAAGCACGTCGACGTTGTCGCGGAACGGGAAGAACGCGTCGCTTGCGCAGGCAAAGCCGCCCTTCTCCACGCCCTCGCGCTCGCAGAAGTCCTCGGCGCGCTCGCAGGCAAGCAGCGCAGAGTCAACGCGGTTGGGCTGACCGGGGCCCATGCCAATGCCGGCCTTGCCCTTGGAGACCAGGATGGCGTTGGACTTGACGCCCTTGCAGACCTTCCAGGCAAACTCGAGCTCGGCCATCTCAGCGTCGGTGGGCTTGCGATCGGTGGGGAACGTAAAGGTCGCGGGATCCTCGGTCACGTGGTCGACCTCCTGCACCAGCATGCCGCCGTCGATGGAGCGCAGCTCCACCTGGGCACCGTGGTCCACGCCGCCGGTAGCCAGCACGCGCAGGTTGGGGCGCTTGACCATGCGCTCGAGCGCCTCATCGGTGTAGCTCGGGGCGATGATGACCTCGACGAACTGCTTGTTCTGGTCGGCGAAGTGCTCAACCAGCTCAAAGGGAACCTCGCGGTTGCAGGCGATGATGCCGCCGAAGGCGCTCTTGGGATCGCAGGCAAAAGCGCGGTCGTAGGCGGACGTGATGTCCTCGGCAACGGCGGAACCGCAGGGGTTCTGATGCTTGAGGATCACGCAGGCCGGCTCGTCGAACTCGCGGACCAGGTTCCAAGCGGCGTCGGCGTCCAGATAGTTGTTGTAGCTGAGCGGCTTGCCCTGGATCTGCTCGGAGCCCACGAGCGGGAACTGAGAGCTCGCGGTGTTCTCGCAGCCCTCGGCAAAGCGATAGACCGTGGCCTTCTGCTGCGGGTTCTCGCCATAGCGCAGGTCGTCGACCTTTTCCAGCGAGATCTCGAGCTTGGCAGAGGTGTCCGCCACGTCGCTTGCCTGGGCGGCAAGCCAACGGGAGATAGCCGTGTCGTAGGCGGCGGTGGTCTGGTAGACCTTCACCTGCAGGCGACGACGGGTGGAAAGCGTGGTGCAGCCACCGGTCTCGCGCATCTCGGCCAGGACGGCATCATAGTCGGCCGGGTCGGAGATGACGGTAACGCTCGCGGCGTTCTTGGCGGCAGAGCGCAACATGGAGGGGCCACCGATGTCGATGTGCTCGATGGCATCCGCAAAGGTGACCTCGGGGTTGGCGACGGTCTTCTCGAACTCGTACAGGTTGACGACGACCAAGTCGATCAGCTTAATGCCGTGCTGAGCGGCCTCCTGCATGTGCTGCTCGGAATCGCGGCGGGCCAGCAGCGCGCCGTGAACCTTGGGGTGCAGGGTCTTAACGCGGCCGTCCATCATCTCGGGATAGCCCGTGAACTCCTCGATGGGGGTTACGGGAACGCCCGCGTCCTCGATGGCACGAGCCGTGCCGCCCGTAGAGATGATCTCGACGCCAAAGTCATCGACCAGCGTCCGTGCGAAATCGACGACACCCGTCTTATCGGTAACCGAGATCAACGCGCGTGCGATCTTCACATCAGATCCCATGCAGTCCTCCTGTCTGGTACGCCGCCGTGCTCTGTGAGTCGGTGATACGTCGATCTGCAGCGCTCGCGCAGCGGCATTGAAAATACTGATTCAATGTAGCGCATCGAGCGCGACGTTGCACCCCGCAACGAGCGCATGTGCAGAAAAAGTTTGCGAGCGGAGGGGATGGGCACGGCACCGGGCACGGTGAGTTCATGGAACACAGGGGCACCATAATTAGATGCCAATAGCGTGGTAGAACTGTGCTCGATATGCATCCGCAAAAGAAAGAGGCACCATGGTCTCGCGGGTTCTCTACCGACCGTTTGATACCGAAGACTTCGACGCCGTCGCGCTGATTCTGCAGCAGCTTTGGCATAACAATTCGGATAACGATGAGTACAACCGCCTCGAGGCCGCATGCGACCTCGCCTATTGCCTTTCGTCCTCGACGTTTTCGCAGGTTGCGGTAATTGACGGCGAGGCGCGCGGCATTGCGCTTGCACGCGCAGGACAGAGCCCCGGCGTCACTATCAACGAGCATTGGATGGATACCGAACGCGCGCTGCTTTCGCAGATGCGCGAACTGGAGCCTGATGCCTGCGCCGAGTATCTCTCGTTTGTGCGTGCAACCATCCGAACCAACAACCGCCTGCTCGAGAGCAGCCCGTTGCTGCACGACAACGAAGTCACGCTGCTCGCCGTCGATCCCGATGTCCACGGCCTGGGCGTTGGCTCGGTTTTGCTCGATGCCGCGGTCTCGTACCTGTCCTCGCGCGGGGCGACAAGGGCACACTTGTACACCGACTCTAACTGCTCGTGGAAGTTCTACGAGCTGCACGGCTTTAAGCGCACGGCCACGCACCGCGCCAACCGCGAAGAGCGCCGCCACGACATGCCGCGCGAAAGCTTCCTCTACGAACTCGATCTAACAGCCTAGCCCAAGCAGCCACACCTAGTCATTTAAGAACGTCCCCAATGACTGATCCCCAACAACTAGTCATTTAAGTCTGTCCCCAATGAGTGGCCTAGGGGGTTTGTAGATAGCCGTGGTCAAAATACATCAAATATGAGTACTGTTACCTTTTTAGTAGCAGCGATTCGGGGCATTTTTGATGCTTATAGGCATGACGACCAGCTGCACGAGCTGACGTAACTCCCCAAATGTTCAATAAAATGGGCTCCTAACGAGGAGTACTCTCATTAGGAGCCCATTATTATGTGCAAACATATGTGACAAACGCAGCAACAGTACTCATATTTGGTATTTTTTGTCCACTGCCCCTTGTGCGAAGGTCCTCAGCGGAAAGTTTGACCCGTTTCGATGCACAAAAATGGGATGAATCTTCCCTGGCAACCGCCCAGAAAGATCCACCCCAAAGCAAGCGCTCGCTAGAACGTTCCGCCGCCGCCTCCGCCGACGCCGCCACCGCCGCCACCGGAAAAGCCGCCGCCGCTGCCGCCGCTCGAACTATCGGAACTCGAAGCCAGCTCGCGGATGGTCTCGTGGTACACATCGTTGAACGAATCGAGCGGGGACTCGTTGCCGTAGTGATGGTAATACCACCAGTAGCAGGGGTAGTTGTCGTAGAAATCGTCGCTGTTGCGCAGGTCCGCAGGCACGGCCTCGGCCAGCTGTCGCAGCACTTCTTTCGAAACGCCCAGGGCAACGCCCATCACCAGCAGTTTGTTCCACAAGATCAGGTCGCTGGGGACGGCCTCCTTCAGACGCGTAAAGTCCTCGAGCCAATGCTTGAGCGCCTTGCAGCGAGCCGCCACCTCGGCGCCCTCCGGCGTGTAGCGGCGGAAGGTGCAGCTCAGGACAAAGCCCACGATCGTGACGGGGATCGAGATCATAGCGGCACCGACGTTGGCGTCCGCAAAGTCGGTATAGATCAGAGAGCCCAGAATGCCAAAGACGATGATGATGCCGAGAACCAAGCCGGCAACCAGGGCGATGGTGCCGTCCGAGGCGATAAGCTCGCGCGTCTCCAGCTTGCCCTTAACCGTGCTTTGATAGTCCTCGAGCTTGTTGCCAACAGATTCAGTACGCTCGCTGGCATACTCCTCCAGCTCGCTAAACGTGCGTGAACGGACGCCGTCTTTATCGGGCTTAACGCCGGCGAAGAAGACCTTGAGCACATCGCGATCGATGCCGTCCTTCTTGGCAGCCTTCCAGGCCTCGTCGGTCACTGTGATGCGATACGTCTGCTCCTCTTTTTCGCGACGGAGCAGACCCTTCTTCTTGGTCTCGGTCGCTTCTTCCAGCTTGATCACGCGGTCGTCGGTAAGCTTCATAAGCGTGGCGATATATGCCTGATCGGGCACCTCGTTCCAGCTCATGAGGGCCGAAAGCACGGCGGGATGGTCGGCCGAAGGCACATCGCGGAAATATTCGTCCTGGAAAAGCGGCTTGGGCTTGCGGCGGCGCAGCTTGAGCACAACGATTGTGCCGGTAAAGGCCACCGCCGCGACAACACTTAGCACGGCAAGCGCATTGGCAATCATGCGAGCGTGAGCGCGGCGAGCGTTGGCCTCGTCGGCCCATTCCTTCTCTTCGCTCAGAATCGTCGACATGCGCTTTTCGCCCGAGACGGCAAGCTGCGGCACCCAGTCGCTGGGGAAGGCGATGCGTGCCTCGGCGAATTCGCCCTCATGCACGCAGGGAATGGTATAGGTGACCATGGGCTCGTCCGCATCGAGCGACACGTCGCCCGTCAGCGGGCCGTGGCCCCATGCGCGGAAGTTATCGCCCTTGACGGCAGCCGTCCCGGCAGCGGCATTTGCAAAGTAGACTTCCATCTCGACGTCATCGGAGTCCGCAGACCAGCCGTCACCCACAAATTTCCAGTAGAGCTCGGCGGTATCGGCCCAGTTCATAACCGCACCGGTCATGGAATAACTCACGTAGTAGATTGCGCTGTCGCCGCTCTCGTGAGGGCTGAACACCTTAATCTTTACGCCGTCGTCGGACTGCTCCACCGTGTAAACGCCGTCGTCGCCTTTATTTGCGCTGTCGACCTTGTTAAACGCAGTGTCGTCTTCCTCGACGCTCAGCACATTGACGACCACCGAGCCGCCTTGCTGGTTAGAGCCTGTATTGATATCCCAATACACGCCGTTAATGTCATCGTCGAAATCGAACTGGCGTCCCTCGACAACGGTCAGCGAGCCATCGGCCTCAACCGTGGCACCGATATAGGTTTGGCTCATGGAGTAGCCGTCGGCGTGCGCGACGGCAGGCAGCAGCAACAACGCAAGCGCGACGAGTGCGCAGACGGAAGCGAACCGCGCAAACAGGCGGCGCTGCCGACAGGGCTGGGCAACGGGGGCGTTCATAGGCACATCCTTTGTCTGTGGTACCAGTAGCGTCATTGTCCCACGTTTGCGAGTTCATGTGACGAACATCTAGGTCAGCGGAGCGTCAAAACGGGACAAAAGTCACGCCCGCCGCCGGCACCTGGGGACGTTCCTTATCTGCCAGCAATCTGGGACACTCCTTGGCATAGCCCGCTCCGGCAATAGATACCACTTCATAGCTCCATCACAGGTGTAGCGGCTTTGTGTGGGCGCGGCATGCGCTGATTGAGCCGCCAGTTGAGGGGCATAAAGCAGTTGAGCGAAAACGGTTTGCCCCTTTGCCGTCCGCTTGAGGATCATGTCCCCCTTTTCCGCGGAAACCCCGGCAGTTGCGAAGAGCTGCCGGGGTTTCTGTCGTTTGAGGGCTAGATTGATTGACGACGATTAAGGCGCCGAGCCGGTGGTCCGGCACGCGCAACGTGTGGCCTCAGCAACTTGCAGGCCACGGCAGCGTCTCCCCCACCACGCCCCGCGCTATACTCGTCCGCATGGACATCAACGCACGCAACATAGCAACAACCGCCGCCGACGCGCCAACGACGCCGGCCGCTCCCGCGCCCGTCGTGGGGCGCTTCGCCCCGTCGCCCTCGGGCCGTATGCACCTGGGCAACGTGTTCAGCTGCCTGTGCGCATGGCTTTCGGCCCGCAGCCAGGGCGGCAGCATCGTGTTACGCATTGAGGACCTGGACGATCGCTGCAAGCGTCCCGAACTTGCCGCCCAATTGATTGACGACCTGGCCTGGCTGGGGCTGGAGTGGGACGAAGGCCCCTACTACCAGCACGACCGCCTAGACCTGTACGAGAGCGCCTTGCGCCGGCTGAAAGACGCCGGCCTCACCTATCCCTGCTTTTGCACGCGTGCCGAGCTCCACACCGCAAGCGCGCCGCACGCCAGCGACGGCACGCCCATCTACCGCGGTGCCTGCCGAGGCCTTTCTGCCGAGGAGGTGGCCCGCCGCAGCGCCCTGCGCGCCCCGGCCACACGTCTGCGCGTGCCCACCGTCGACGACCTCGCAGACGACGTGATCGAATTTGTGGATCGCACGTACGGCGCCCAATGCGAAGCACTCGCCACCGAGTGCGGCGACTTTTTGGTGCGCCGCAGCGACGGCGTGTTTGCCTATCAGCTGGCCGTGGTGGTCGACGACGCTGCCATGGGCGTCACCGAGGTCGTGCGCGGATGCGACCTGCTGGGGTCCACGCCGCGCCAGATCTATCTGCAGCACCTGTTGGGACTGCCCACGCCGCACTACGCACATATTCCGCTGCTCATGGCACCGGACGGCCGCCGCCTTTCCAAACGAGACCGCGATCTGGACCTGGGCGAACTCCGCGCCCGCTTTGGCACGCCCGAAGCGCTGCTGGGCTGGCTCGCCGGGCAAACGGGCATCGCGCCGGACACCACGCCGCGCTCTGCCGAGCGGCTGGTCGAGCACTTTAGCTGGGACGTCATCCGCGCGCACCGCGAGAACATCACCGTAATGGCCGAGTAGTCAAACGCCCTGCCCCCTTCACTACCCCCCCCCGACGAGTGCGTAATTCTGTATCTTGTTATGTACGGAATAGTTCCGTACAATGATGCAAAGGAGGTTTTACCATGCCAACGATTGAGAAACAGCGCCGTATGGATCTAAGGCTGACCGAGCGTCAACGCCTTACTTACGAGCGCGCCGCGGCCTTGCGCGGGCAAACTCTCACCCAATGGGCCACGGCTCACCTTGACGAGAGCTCCGCACGTGACATCGCCGAGGCGTCAACAACCTATCTTTCTCCTGATGGTTTTGATGCATTTTGCGAAATGCTCGACTCACCCATGCCCCAAGCCGCAAAAGCGTTGCTCGACCGTAAAGCGATTTGGGAATGAGCACGTTTACCAAGCCCGTTCAACTCCCCGTTGGTCAAGGCATCGAGGCTTTCCACTGCGGTAATACCCTTGTAGACGGATGGGCTAAAAACAGATCAGCCTCGGCGCGAAGAAGAGGGTCGGCGGTTATATACGCATCGTATTACGACGGCGCAGTCGCCGGGTTCTATACGCTATGTACGCACTCCGTAGCTCGCGAAAATGTTGACGGAGGATGGTTCGTTCGGAACTCCCCCTCCCAAGTTCCCGCAGTGTTGCTTGGAATGATGGGGGTTGATGAGAAATTCAAGGGGCTTGGTCTGGGAGCATCGTTGCTCAAAGATGCCATCGAAAACGCCTTGAAAATTTCTGCCCTAGCGGGAGCGCGAGCTTTGGTTGTCGATCCAGTAGATGATGAGGCGGCAGCGTTCTATGCGCATTTCGGCTTTGCAGCCCTACCCGGCACCAACCGAATGGCGTTGAAACTCTAGACCGCCAGCAGCATCTCCTCCAGCTCCCAGTATGCCTTAAGTTACCCTACAGATAATGACTATTGCCAAAATGTAGGGTAACTCTACCCAAGGCATCATACGAAGAGCTCGCTATGCCTGCCCCTACGCAACGTCCCAGGGCTGGAGCTCGCCGCCCAGGCGAACGATGCAGTCGTAGAGCACGGTATGGCGCTCGGCCGGGTTGGCATCCCGATGGAAATGCCCGTAATACCAGCACTTGTAATCCAAGCGGTCTTCCAGCTCATCGAAAAATGCCGTAAGCCGATCAACGGCGGGGTAATTCCAGCCGGGTGCCGGATAAAGCGTGGGCGAAAGCATGCGCGTAGAGCAGGTGTGGGTGACCACGTAGTCGACCTTCCAACCCACGCTGTCGAGCTTTGCCCGCGCCTCCTCAAAGTTGCGCTCGTCCGGCAGTTCCTGCGGCCACCAGCTGGAATAGGGAATGCGGTATTCTTTGTCCACGCTCGTGGCGCCGCCCATGGTAAAGATCGTTGAGCCGTCGAGCTCAAAAACCTCGCCGCGCGTCAGGCGCCGTATGGGGGAGGTATCCGACAGACGCTGCGTCAGCCCACCGTGCCACAGCTCCATGGGACGCTCCGCCCAGTGATCGAAACGCTCGTGGTTGCCGTCGACGAACAGCACGGTATAGGGGCGCGACTCCAGCCAAGCGATGTCGGCACATTCCTCGGCAGAGAAATCCCAGGGAAAGCCAAAGTCGCCCGCGATAATCAGATAGTCGTCGCTCGTCAGGCTATCCCCAAGGTCCCAATCGCGCAGCTTTTGCATGTCGAGGCCGCCATGAATATCGCCCGTCACATAGACTGTCATCGGATCACCACTTCCCTCTTATAGGTTTCGAGATCGTGCTCGACCTGCTCATCGCCCGTGGCGTTGACCCACCACGGCCACTTAACGCAACACGCCGGCTCGTCGACCTGCGCAAACCATGACTTGAGCTCCTCCAAGCTCACCGGAGCGTAGCCGCTGGCGTCCACGCCCACGTCATAGCGCAGCAGTCCCTGCCGAAGGTTGAACTTGTTGTACGCGCCGCCGCAGCTGTGGATATGTCCGTGCAGATGCCAGCCACCGTGCGACATGCCCTGCCAATCGACCATGGGATAGTGGCTCAGCACGATTTTTTGACGGTCGATCTTGAGCACGCAAATGGGCGGCTCGACGATAAAAGCATCCGCCACCGCAGGCTGCGTCCAGTCTTTGTCATGGTTGCCGGGCAGCAGATGGACGCGCTTGCATGCAATGCTTTTGCGCAGCTCGTAGGCATCTTGGACCGTCATCTTAAAGCTGAAGTCACCCAAAATGTAAAGCTCGTCATCCGCAGCGACCTTGCTATTAATGCTAGCGACCATGGCGTCGTTCATCTGCCCAACAGTCGACCAAGGCCTGTCGGCGAGCCGCAGCATGTTCTCGTGCCCAAAGTGGGTATCGCTGGTAAACCAGATCATGGGGACCTCCTAACGCTCTTGCTCAAAATAGTCACTCGCCGTCTCATCCTGCCCATCGGCACATCGTGCTTCGATCGGCACGATATCTTGGTAGATAAGACGATGCTTGTCATCGCGCCATTCATCGTCATGGTAATGGCCAAAGAACCAGGTGCGGTAGTCGAGCCGCCCGTCGAGCTCGCCCAAAAAGGCCTGCAGCGAATCGTCGTAGAACTCGCGATTGCACTCCATGCACAGCTCGTCAGCCAAATCGACCGGCGCCTCGTGCGTCACAACATAGTCGACCTTCCAGCCCGCGCGATCGAGCGAGGCGCGACAGTGTTTGATCTCGCGCTCACTCGGCATCTCCTCGGGCCACCACGTCTTTCCCTCCTGACGCCACTGTTTGTCATGGCTCGCGGCGCCACCCATGGCGAGCACCGTGGTCCCCGTGATGTCGAACACCTCGCCGCGCATCAGGTGCAGCACGTGCGGGCGAACCTCGTGAACGAGGCCCCCGTTCCACTCACGCATTGGCAGCCCCGCCAGCAGATGATGGTTCTCGTGATTGCCGTCGACAAAACACGTGGTCCAGGGCTTGGACTCAAACCAGTCGAGCCAGTATTTGTCGGTGTTCGAGCCGCTCCATATAAAGCCAAAGTCGCCGGCAACGATGACAACGTCATCGCGCGTCAGCGTTCGACCCAATGGCCAAACGCGCGACGAGAAGCGACTCGCCCCATACTCGGCAACACCGTGAACGTCTCCGGTAACGAAAATAGACATCAAACAACACCTCCGTGCTGTGCGACTCTGGACAAATCAATGGAAGAAATTGCAGGCCGGGCCGGCATCTGTATCCCTTAGGGCTTACCCTTCGTTCTTCCATCCAAACGGATCAAACACCCAAAAAACTAGATCGAGCACACTGTTGGCGGGCAGCATGTTGGGCAGGGCGTCTTGCCTCGCTTGAGTGCAGCCGCTAATGGTACGCTTGTTTTAATGGCGTTTTGAGGAAGGCTTTTGCACCCCGTAGAACGGTGGTAAATCTTGCCGTTCTTAGTGACGATTACCTTGATTTTTGAGGTATCCACACTGCGGGGCTCGATGGGCGCAGCCACCTCTTGACGAGCTGGCGCTGTTTTCCAAGGCTTGCCTCTCGAAAAACCAAAATCGCAGAATCGATTGATATAGCTGTCGAAACATCCATCGAACAGCAACCCCGTTGCCAGACCCGCCATGAATCCGCAGGCGATCGCGGCCTCTCCTCTTATTTGCATATATCCCTCCTTAATCAATCTTGAAGAAAAAGGCGGCGCGCGCCGCAGAGCCCATGCCCCTGCGGTGCGCGCCAAAAACAGCGCGCTTCCCTGTCCCTAACGGATCAGCTGGCGGCGCTTATCGGACAGGAATACGCCGGCGGCCACCAGGACCGTGCCGCCGATCACGAAGGTCTCACCCAGCAGCTCGGACGCATCGCCCGTGGCGGGCATCGCCGTCTGCCAAGTCGTGGCCTCGGTCTTTGCCTCCGCATGCTTGGCCTGGTACGTCACTTGCGTGACGGGCTGGGTCTGCTCGCCGTTTCCGCGGTCGGCGGCCTCTTGGCGAGCGATCTCGGCGTTAAGCTCGGCAATAGACTGGTCGAGCTCGACCTTGGCGGCGGTGTAGTTGGCGAGCGCCTCCAAGTATGCCGGCGCCACGGCATCCGTCGCAGCCACGGCGTCATCGAGTTCGGCCTTGGCGGTCGCGGCACGCTCGGCGGCATCGTGGGCCGCAGCGATCTTGGCGTTAAGTACCTCGTCCGCATCGTCAGTGCTGCCGTTGACAATGGCTGCGGCAATATTGATTCTGCGCAGGCGGGCAACCGCGGCGGCAGAGGCGTCGCGCGCGACAGTCGCATCCACCACGGCATCGTCAGCCTCCACCACGTCATACTCGGCATCGCTCACGGCCATCGCCGCTGCATCGAGCGCGGCATCGGCAGTCGCTTTGTCCCCAGTGGCCTTGGCAAGTGCTGCGGCGGCATTCTTAAGCTGAGAGGCGCGGGCGGCAGCTGCATCAGATTTTGCCTGAGCCGTTGCCACGACGGCGTCGGCATCGCTTGCAGCCCGCTGCGCCATATCGAGCTCCACCTGAGTGGCAGCAGCATCGATGCCTGCCTGATCGGCATCGCCTTGGGTGGCAAGAAGTTCGGCCTCCGCCTCGCGCTGATTGGCACGCGCGCTTTCGAGTGCAGACGACGCCGCATCAAACGCACGCTGAGCAGCGGCGATATCGGCTGAGTACGCCGCTAGCTCATCCTGGGCCGCGGCAAGTGCATCCCGTTTGTCGCCAACACCGGCACGAGCGGCGTCCAGTGCGCGCTTGGCAGCAGCCACCTTGCCCTTGGCAATGTCGAGCTCGCCAGACTTGGCGGCCACGGCGTCCTGCGCTGCCGCAACAGCGGCGTTGGCAGCGCTCAAATCGGCGCGGGCATCGCTGACGGCACGCGCGGCGGCGTCAGCTGCAGCCTGCTTTTGCGCCACGGCAGCCTGGGCCTCCGAGGCCTTGGTTGCCGCGACATCAACGTTAGCGGCAGCGCGCTCAACCTGGGTTTGCTTTGCTGCAACGGCCTGCGATGCTGCACTCACCTTGCTGCCGGCATCGTCGGCAACGCCCTGCGCCACAGCAAGCTCCTTGCGTGCCGCATCCACGCCCTGCTCGGGATTTGCCAACGAGTCACACCACGCATTCAACGCAGCCTCATACTCTGCAACCGTCATCGGATTGAGGTTATACGGCTTATACCATTGACCAGAATATACAAATGTTTGCGCCTGTGTACTCCCGTACAGCGTCCCTCGCGTGCAAACGCCCATGCCCGTCACGGTGTAATCGGGGTTGATCACGTTGATGTAATGTCCGACCGAAGGGTTTGGTCCACCGTGCAGTGCGGCGTAGTTATCAATCTGGGAGCTATGCGCTGTATAGAAATCGTAAGCGGCCTTTCCCGTAAGGCCCGACGCGCCCAGCGAGGCGGCGGCAGCATCAAAGATGGCCTTCTCCTGATCGACCCACTGCTTAAACGGATTGCTTCCGTAGTTCCACGCCACATTCTCGCCCACGTTAAACTGCTGAGCGTGCGCGACCTTCGTATCGGAGAAGTTCGCGTCGGCGATGGCGGTCGCCATCATGGCATATGTCACCTTGAGCTCGCCTAGGCCAACGCTTGCGCGATACTCGTTGCACGCTTTGAGCCACACAACCGCCTGCTTCATATTGGTCAGGCTCGTCGCGTCGACTTCCTCGCCCACCTTGTTGTAGCCAGCGAGTTTGCAGTTGAGGATGATATCCGCCGCATCGTCGGCACCCACACTCTTAAAGAATGCGATGGCACCCTGGCGGTAGTTCTCCGCCGATGCATTCGCCGTTGCCTGAGCGGCATCGAGCTTTGCCTGGGCCTGAGCCACAGCCTGGTCGGCCTGCTGCTTTTGGGCCTTCGCCTGATCGAGCGCCTTGTCGGCAGCGTCTTTCTCGTCCTTGGCCGCCGAAAGCTTGGCCTGGGCATCGGCCAGCTCCGTGAGCGCACTGGCATGATCGGTCTTGGCCTGGTCAAGAGCGGCGTCGGCAGCGGTCTTGGCAGCAGCGGCGGCATCCAGCTTTGACTGGGCATCGGCAGCGGCCTGCTGCTGATCGGCAACTGCCTGCTGAGCAGTCTGAACCTCGCCCTCGGCGGCGGCAACGTCCTGCTCAGCGGCAGCAAGCTCGCTCTCGCACTTCGACTGCGCGGCCTTGGCGGCCGTCAGCGCTTCGGACGCAGCAGCCACCTTTGCCTTGGCGGCCTCGTACTCCGGGCCCGCGGCGCCCTGCTCGGCTCGATCCAGATCGGCCTTGGCCGCGTCATAGCTCGTCTGCGCGGCATCCACGTCCGCATCTGCCGCGGCCTTTGCCTGCTGAGCTGCCGAAAGCTTGCCCTGCGCATCAACGACCTGCTGCTTCGCCTGTTCCAGGTCACTCGCAGCCTGCCCTGCGGCAGCCTGGGCGGCAGCTACAGCCTCGGGCGTAGCATCGGATGCAGCAGCCTGTGCGGCCTCAAGCGCAGACTGGGCATCACGGGATGCCCTCTGGGCAGCAGTCAGGGCTTCATCCTTGTCCGCCAGCTCCTTCTTGGCAGCATCGAGCGCAGCCTGAGCGTCCTCAAACGCCTTGACATCCTGATCGGCCTTGTCCTGCGCAGCGCCCAGCTGCTTTTCCAGCTCGGCCGAAGCAGCGGAGGCCGCGCTATCGCTCGCACCGCGGGCCGCGTCATAGGCGCCCCGCGCCTGCTGCTGGTTGACGGCGGCAGCATCGTAGGGAGCGGCAGCCGCTTCCAGATCGGCCTTGGCGGTAGCAGCTTTAGCGCGCGCCGCATCAACTGCAGCCTGCAGGTCGGCGACCTTTTGCGCTGCAGACACGGCACCCGCGCCAGTACCGGCGGCCGCAGTACTCGTCAGCGGCGACATCACCGCAGCCGTTGCACCCGTGGCGCCAACGCCATCCGCATCCTGTGCCACCGCGACCAGGGGCGACAGCATCGAGCCGCCCGTCATGGCAATCGTCGCCGCAGCAACCGTCACCACGCGTCCAGCCGCCTTGGCCTTACCCAAAGCCTTGCCGTCCATGTCCTTGTTCATATTCTTGCTCATTGTCGATTCCTTTCCACGGTGAGCCGTTGTTTGACACAGATAGTCGATCTAACTTGCCCCGCTAAAAAGAGGTGATAACGGGGTAATTAAATCGGAGGAGTTGGAGACAAGCCCACATCCATCAGCGGATGCCGAGCTCATACTCCCGCTCGCGCTCAATATCATTCATGTACTCATAATCTTCGGAGCTAAGCTCTGAATCATCTTGAGCAAACATGTAGTTCTCGGCCTTAGAACAAATACTGTAACCGCAGATGGTATTGAGATCGATATGGTCGGTATTGTCGTTGTAAAGGGGGAAAATTCTGCTGGTCATGCTCAAGTACCTCTTAACATAAACTGAAAACTCATTTGCTTGGTCTCTTTTTGAGACCCCATCTGATGTGCTATGGCTGCAGTATATGTTCTCCCCTTTTACAATGCAAGCATAATTTCAAAAAGTTCTAGGAGCGATAATTGCGCGACACCATCACTTGCCGCCACCGACATCCCCCACCGCGCCCTCACGCGCAGCGCACTCGTTGAGATACTTGACCGGAATCGGCCACCTGGAGGGAGCTCCGTAGCGCGAAAGCCCCACATTGACCAGCTGAACCAGCAGCTCGGACAGATCATCACCTTCGAGCACCTCAATCGAGCGTACATGGATCGCCGTTGCCACATCCTCTTTGGTGCCGTTGTTGACGCCGACAAAGTAGCAGGTCATCCCTGCGCGTTCGAACGTTCCAATGCCGTAATAGGGCGAGTTGTAACTCTCGAAAAACTCCTTCTTACGACCCGCCTTACCCGTAAGCTGGTAATCGCGCACCAAGTTCACGAAGTCGCTAGAGAAGGTCGTCAAGCCCGTATCCCGCACGCGTGCGAGCATAGCGCGTCCGCCCGCCCGCACGTCAAAGATATAGGCGTCCTTGTCGAGCTTACCCTCGGCCGTCAGCAGCTCAAGCTCCATCTCGTCCACGGGACCGTCCTCGATCGGATGTGAGGCGTAGTCCATGGCCCCGTCCGCACCGATCGTCAACGTCGCAAGGCGCTCATCTAGCTCAACCTTATCCTTCTCCCTGCGCGCAACATTGGCCACGCCGCAGACCGTCACCGACCCAACGCCAAAAGAGCCAAGGTCAAACGCCCTCACCCGTCCGTCGGCAACATCTTGCTTAACCAGCAGCTCTTTGAGCATGGCCCCCAGGATCCCCTCCTGTGCGCCGCGCACCTTTGCATTCGACGCCGCCTTAAACAGCGGCTCGCACACATCCGGCGTCACATGCTGTTCCACCACCCCAGCGTGCAGGGCATAGCCATCGTTCTCGGCAACCTCGTTAGGCACAACAACCAGATTCCAAGCCAACGGATCAACAACTCCGCCGTCATACGACGCGCGCACATCCCAGGAGGTATCGATGAGTCGATCGGCGAGTTTGCGCGCGACCCCGGCAAGCCCTTTGCGCGCAAACGACACCACGACCCGCTGCCCCACCGAACGTTCCGCAACCACGCGGTCATATTGCTCGCTTTTCAAAACCTCGTAGAAGCTCTTACGCGGATACTCTCTGAGCGACACCTGGGCAAAATCGCTGTACCGACGCTCAAGAATCTGCAGCTCTCGGTACAGGATGCCCTTCTTGGTATAGGCGACTTTTTCCGCCTGGGCAGAAAACGTAAGGTCGCGACGTTTGGACGGCTTATCGCCCTTGGCGCGGCGCAGGATGTACTCGTCACTTTGTCCGTGGGCCAGCACCACCGTAGCCACAGGCGACAGCCTGTAACCCACCTGGCTGTTGATCTTCTTGAGTTCTAACTCGTCGCCTGCCGCACGACCGATAAGCACCCGGCGCTTGGTAAACGTTCGAATCTTGAGTTCGAAGGTGCAGTCTTCGTTGATAACGATTTCAACCGTTTCGATCTTGGCAGGTCCCCTTCCGTCGCTTTCGACAGCATCGCGGCGGGCACCCTTGGCGCTAATGACATACAGGTGCCCGGTGTCATTGGGAACTTCGTCCTCAATTCCCTCGAACTGCGAGCACGAGTTAAACAGCAGACGCAACGCTACGTAATCATCCAGCTCGTCCCAATGAGTTTTAATCGGAACCACCTGCTCCTGATAAAGCGAGGCATTAAGATCGCCCGTCTGCGCGCCCGCCTTGACCATGAGAAAGACGCGGTTATCGGCAAGCTGCGTGAGCGCGACGACCTTGCCCGTCTGGCACACATCGGCCATAAAGTTCGCCACGGCATGCTTGCCAGCATCGCCTACATTGCACCAAAAGACCGAGTAGCGCTCCTCGGCAGCAGCGGCATCGAGCTGCAAATCGAACTCGGATACGGCGATGTCGCCCAGGCCACACGGCTGGCTATGCTTCGATTGCACGGCCGATCGCCTCCATCATCTCCAGGCTGATTGCACCGTCAGCGGCCATATACGGGAAGGAGAACACCATCCCCTCGTCATCGATTGTCTTTTGGCGGAGCTCCAGCGCCGCTTCATCGGCCAAAACATTGACGATCAACAGGCGCTTCGCCCCAACTTTTTGGGCCTTGGCCTTAAAGCGCTCGGCATCCGTGGCATCGCCGCCGTTGCGCCTGTAGGCCTCATAGGCGCCGATACGATAGTGCTTAAAGTCGATCCACACCCCGGTCTTGTTGCCGGCGGCATCGAGCACCTCAAAATCGCCGCCTGTCTCGGCATGGGCCGCATCACCACGAGTAAGCGAATAACACCCGTCGTAATACGCCTCAAAGATGGCCCTGCCGGCAGACTCGCCCAGCTCTCCAAGGTATACCGCTTGGAACATATAGGGCGTCATGTGCACCGTCGCCGCCGGCTGCAACGTCGTAGGCACCCCGTCGCGCGACCAGCGCTCGCGCACCTCGCGAATTGAGAGCAGCTCGGACACACGAGCAGCCATCTGGCTTACCTGGCGAACCTTCGCGCCCTTTAAGCCCTCGTTATAGCGACAGCGCTCCTCCAGACGGGCGGCAATCTGCTCGACAGGCTCGCCATCGTAGTTAGGAAACTCAAAGTGCGGCACCTTGCACGCACCGCCTTCTGCATACGCATAACCGCTCGTGGCATACGGCATACGCAACGCGGTGCTTCGGCGCGCCGGATAGCTCGCAAGCTCTTCCCACGGCAGGCAGAAATGATGCAGATAGAAGTCGCGTTCATCGTCAAAGGCGGCAAGATCTTCCTCGCGCGCATCGAGGGAGGCAACCTTCCATGCCAGCTTTTCGTGCTTCTCTTTTGCCAGGTTGTTCCTAAAGGCAGCAAGGTTCTGCTGTTTGTTAGCAGCGTGCTGCTTCTTGTCTGCCATGTGGTTGTTGACAGCCGCACAGGCGCCAACAACCTGCTCCAGCTCGTAGCCCATCGGCAAATCGTGCAGGAACGAAAAGTCGCAATCGCCGGCGATTTTGCGGTCGAGCATTACCTGCACGTGCGGCATCTTTACGCTCGTGCGCATCAGGCGGCCCACGGCCTGCGCCACAATGCGAGCACCTTCGACCTGATAAGAGAGGGTATTGCGAACCGGCAGATTCCGTTTGGTGCCAGACAGCAGCAGCCGTACGTTATGACGCTTTTCGGTAAACGGGACCTCTCCGCGCGCCACCAGCTCTTCCTGTTCAACCACACCTGTCAACGCCTGCTGAACAAACGTCGCCGAGCTAATCTCGACTTCCGACGTCAGACGGCTCGTAGGCGACTCAATGTACAGAAAGTCCAGGTCCATCTTGGGACGGCGGTCGGCATCCTCGAAGCCGCAATCAACCTGTCGTACCGTGCGACACAAACTTTCCGGTACCTTGTATTTAAGATTCTTGGAAAAGCCACCGGCCGACAAATTGATGAGCATAAGGGTTGGCCGGCCCATCTCGAGACGGTTTTGAGCGTCACCCCAACCGATATCCCATTCTGCAGCGTTAAAGCACGGCACCATACCCTTGGCCTCCTTGAGCGACTCCTCGTACGACGCCTCGGGGCACTTAACGTTCCGAATCACCAGCTCGGCAACGATTTCTCGGGCAAGGTCCAGCGCCAAGCTATTAAAGTCGCCATGGTTTCCCATGTGGCGCGTCGTAAAGATGGCTCCTGCCTGATGCTCGTTGCGTGCAACGCCACGTGCCCAGGTGCTCACGGCAACGAGTGTCTTGCTTAGACGCTTCAATTCAAACTCGATGCTCTTGACGTCGCTTGTGCCCACCCTGTCGGCGATCTTTAAACGCAGACGCACCGCAAGCCCTTCACTTACGCCGACCTGGTCAAAGAACTCCATCACGCGCTCGTATGTCTCGTCGGGCGATACGATGGCCCCACCAAAGGCGCCGCCGGCCAACGCAGCCATACCGGCAAGATTCTTGTCTTCGTCAACCCAAGCAACGTCAACGTCGTACGTCTTTGCCGCCTGCTTGTTAAACAGCTTGGTCTGTCGCACGATCTCTTGGTTGAGCTCGCCAATCCACGTATCCTTGCGGACCACGCCGTGAACCTCATCGAGGTAATCCAGGTTAAAGTTCTTTACGGTCGATGCGCTCCAAGTTGCGCTCATGCACACGCAGGGTGCATTGGCAGCAATGGAGGCCAAGTACGCCTCGGGCATGCGCTCAATGCCATGGCTGGTTAGGTGCGTGGTAAACATGTGGTCGAGCGTGGTTTCCATCACCAGGTAGCCGACGCCGCGCGCATACATCGAGTCATCGGCTGCATCAATATCGTCGTTCTTACGGTTCTTAAAGAACAGCGCCATCATCAACGAATCCCAAAAATACTTCTCGTTGGTCTGATCGTTCCTAATGCCCAGCGCATCGATGATGTTCTTGCGCGAAAGATCGTCTTTGTACGAAATGCTGCCGTAATACAGGCTGTCCATAAGCGCAGCGCAGCGGCCGAGATGACCCACCACCATCCTGACGATACCGCGAGCTCGGCGCACCGCCTTGTTGACTGTTGGCTGTCCATTCGCCCCATGAGCCGTAATCATATTGTGGGTACCGTTCTTATTGAGCTTGTAACGCAACGGGTTTATCGAGTTGTCGTCCACCGAGATATCGTCACTGCCAAACAGATGTCGACCGAAGAGTTGCCCTTCTTTCGCCTCATCAGACAGCGCAAAAGGCAGACGTAGCTTCATCTCCTTAATGCAAGAGGCAAGCGCCTTTTGAATATTCTCGGCATCCTTTGCGATTTCTTCGGCAGCTCCCTTTACGCTCGCTCGCGAAACCCTGTTCCTCTCGGCATTCGACCCCTTGTGATCACCCGACGTGGAAGCGTGCGTGTAGACCGCCATCCATTGGTCTCGATTTCCTAGCAGCAAGGGGTCCACCACGCCGCCGTTAAAATGACGATCAAGGATGCGCAGCACCTCATCCGGCTGAAACGTCACGGGGTCGTCCGTCAGCGTCGACAGCATATCGGACTTCATATGATCGATTTCGTCAAAGATAAACATGCTCTTCTCGGCGGCTGACGCATTAAAAAGCACAACTCTCGCACCGGTCACCGTATCAATTGTGTTGACGAGCTTTTGAGGCGTGCACGCAATCACATGCGGCATACTCTCGTCGTTGAGTAGCGCAGATGGCCAAATCTGAGGGATTATCTCCATGCCACGCGTGATGTTTTTAAGCTCGCAACTCACTGCCCAACGCAGGCTCGCATCAGCTAACGACAGCTTGTCCCGCAGGCTGGGGGTCAGACGATCGACAACACTTCCCAGGCGTCTCCTTGTGTCAAGGATGCCCAAAAGGTCATCGGCGACCTCCATAGCGTTACGCCATGCCCGCTTAATGACGCGATAAGAGTGCTCGTCATCTGCTTCGATGGGACACGGAATTTTGCGCACACCCACGGCACCCTTGCCGCGGGTGGCCTCGATCCAATGCAGGATGTTCTCGCCCGCGCGCGGAAGATCGAACACCATGCGCGCCGCATCTTTGGAATCCATACCCTGATCAACCAGCAGTTGGCGCACGTTTGCAACATAGTTGTCGCGGTTGTCCTTGCCCGGCACCACAAACACCAAGGTACGGCGGCCGGGGCATTTGTTAAAACACCCCGACTCATCCCAGCCGCCGGCAATTAGATCGGCCGTGACCTGCTCGGCCGTGTAGTTTTTACCCGAGCCCGTCGTGGCGCCCAAAAAGTACAGGCCGTTGTTGTCCTGGTCCTTGGGGGCAAACAGCGCACGCTCAAAAAACTCGCGCATCGCCTTTTGGCGCGCAAGATAGGGAGCAAGCTCCTTGTCGCCCGCAGACGACGGATTCGATTGGCAGTTCAGCTCCCACGTAGCCATGGTCAAACCTCCGATTTAGTTGTTGCATGTGTTGAATACCATCCCGTGCGGACAAAAACTCACGCAGGGCGGTTGAGGTGGCGGCGTCCATGCCGCCTGAAAAAAGAAAGAAAGGAAAGAGAGACAGTCGGCGATTACTCGCACGAAGCGAGCAACTTCTTAAGATCGCACTCCAATACCTCGCGTTCTTCAGCGTCAATCACTACAAGGGCGACACGCATCAGGGACACCTCGCACGGAGACTCGCTTGCACAGTTATCTCCCAAAGACCCCCGAAGCATGACCGTGCCTGTTCCCGGGCAAGCGGAACAGGAGCGCTATGCCCAAGAGTACGAAGCAAAACAGCGCGCCTACGAGGACGCCCTTAAGCAGGCGGAACATTACGCCGCGAGTAAGGAAACAATGTAGCAACTAGGGTCGGTAGGCTGTCCGGTCTTTTCCGACAGCCTACCGATCAGGCGCGCCGTTCAATGCAGCGGCTAGAGATTCTCATCAGACTTCGAACTGGCCTTGGCCGCTTCTTCGTCCTCAATCAATTTCCTGACCGCTGAATAGGCGTCATACGTAGCGTCTTCAATCTTATCCAGGGCTTCTGGATCATGCATGCACCCGCCCTCCTGGAGTTTCTGGATCAAAAACCAGGCAGCAGTGAGCAGGTTGTCAACATCCTCAACATCCAACTGATCAATCGAATACGCACTATCGTGGAGCTCCAGCAAATATGAGCTGGCGACGCGGATGGCCTTACTTACATATGGCTCAAGGTCGTATTGGGGGTAGCGGGCATCGAGGGCCGTTAAAGGATCGGTCGGCTCAACCCAATAGAGCATCGTTGCGCTCTCGCACTTCTCCAGCGGATACTGCTCGACCGCCTTTTCCCAGCTTACATACCAGGGATTGTCGTCCTTGTCTGCAAGCGATTTGCAGTAAAAAAGTGCCGTAGCAGCACTTGCGCAAGAATAGTAATGGCGCGCCCTGCTCTTCTTGAACTCATCGTTCAGCTCATCGTTGTAAAACAGCTCCGCCTCCATGACCAGGAACGGACCGTCCTCATCCGTAATGCTCATGGGATTGTTGTTGCACTCATAGTCCGGATACATTTTGTCTCCAATCACTCATATTGGTTTGTTAGCTTATGCTGCCGTACGGACACATTAACAAGCGATATCGAAACCGCGCTCGCGCGGAAAGTTGTCGCCCTCGCGCCAATCTGCAAGTTTTTCTCATCGCGTGACAAGAGCTTGCGATTTCTGCAAGTTTTTCTCACGCCGCGATAAGAACTCGCATGGTCGCCCCGCTACCTACGCCACGAGGCAGCAAGGATAATGGGAATCCCGGCAAGGCACACCACCAAGGCTACGGCTGCGAACGCAAGCGCGATGGCCACGCTCACGACGACATAGGCCACGGCAATGAAGGCCAGCGCCAGCAGGCAGGCAAGCAGCTCGGCCACGTAGCACAACACCAGGTTCGAGCTCGCGCGCTTCAGCAGGACGTCGGCGAGGCGGACAAGCTCGACGGCAAAGCCGCTGCCGAAATTACGGCCAGGGCCCTTGGCAAGGAACCACTTGAACAGGCACATCAGGGCGCAGCCCAGCATGATCATGATGGAAACGGCCCATGCATTGTGCCCCGACTCAACAAGGCCCTGGTCACCCATCGCGCTGCCGTTGATGAGCCAACTCGTCCCATAGCCCATGAACGGCATCGCCAGCAGCAGGCAGGCGCTCACCGCGGCGAGAAGGCGCGACACGCGCTTGCTGAAAACCGGAGCCTCGCAGATGAGTCCAAGTCCCTCGCGAACGCGCCAGGCGGCATGGTAGGCGGGGTACGCCGCGATGAGCGCAGCCACGAGCAGCGACGCCCAATCGGACCCGGGCGCCGCCGACGCGTACTCCGCGATCGCAGAAACTGAGCAGTTGGTGTGGAACGACTCGTTCAGGAACAGCGCGACCTCGCCCTTCCAAACGCAAAACGGGGCGGCGACGGAGGCGATGCCGACAACGGCAATCGCGGCGGCGGCAATAAGCGGCGCGCCCTGCACGAGCTTGACGACCTCGCCCTTGGCGGTGCGGGGCGCGGTCTCAACGGCGCTGGATGGAATTTGGATAGAAGTGTTCACGATTTTCCTTTCAACAGAGATCAAACCGGAAACGCCGGCAACTAGGATGCAGCCTCTAGTCGGCTCCGATTAGAGATTGTTCGCCCACATTGATACCAAGTCGTGCGGACACATTAACAAGCGATATCGAAACCGCGTCCACGTGGAGAGTTGTCGTCCTCAATCCATTCGAGCCCGACGCACTCATCGATCCCTGCATCGGGGACTGACGACCATCTAAACTCGAAACCAAGCTGGTCAAGCTCATCGACTCGCCCACGGATCACTCCGTAAACATCCAACGCATTCTCGAAATCCTCCGAAGACGCGTAGCCTCGCTCGCACTGCTTGCGCATCTGATGCAAGCGACCCATGGCGGCGGCGATAATCTCGCGAAGAGCGATAACCTCGCGCTCGCACACATCGATGTTTCCTTCGTTGAGCTTGATGCAATCGGGCATAACGGCCTCCCTGGTTTTAAGCCTTTTCGCTTGACTCCATTGAACAGCCGCGAACAGCCGCGTAATATGACTTTTATCGCGTTTTAAATTTTGGCTGTTTGGAGCATCGATGCTTGAGTCCGAAAAAGAACCATTTAGCTGGGGTTTTGAGGCTGGCTTTCTTCGCTCCCCCGTCAATCCCCGTATGCTTCTTCTTAACAGGACGCCAGAGATTGATTGCGCCGGTGACGGAAGCACATCCGGCAATGCAAGCGCATGGAGTCTCGTCTCCATAGCCAACGACCTATTGCGCGTCGACTTAAGCTCGCTTTTCAACGAGATTGGGAACCACTTTCGTGAGCGAGCAGAACTTCGCTTTTATATCGATTTGCAGAACGCCATTCGACAGCCCCCTGCCGCTCCTCACCATGTGCAACACACCTCGATAGACTCCGCATCCGAGCCAGACCATGACGACTGGCTCGATCCAGACGATCCCGACCAAGAGCCCACCCAAGCAGAATTGAACGAAGCTGAAATCGCTATCAACCTTCAAAAACAAAAGGAACGCGACCTCGATTTCTTTGCTCCGATATTCGACGAAGCCATTACAAGCCATGCACACGGAGAGATTTCCGGCATGGCCAGATATCTCCTTGAAAATGTCTGTAGACAGTGTGTCATGAACATCACGGCGATTCCCGACTATCGCTATTACAGCTGCTGGATGTACAACAACGCTATTGAGTGCGACGAGATCAACCGCCTGTACCGCGCGGTGATTACAACATCGGACCAACTCAACAAGCAAGAAATGGCGTCCCTCTTCAGCTCCTATCTCCAGCTCGAGTCGAACGACATGAGCATTAACGCTACCAACGGCGAGACTGATCTAACAGCACCAGTGCCGTATGACCGCGACAATCCTATACGCAACTTTCCCAAGGCGAAATCTCAGATAGAAACAGCTTGCGTCTGCACCAATATCGATCTCTTTCGAGCGCTTCTCATTGTTTTTTATCAGGAATGTCTGGAGCTTACCCCGCTGCTTAAAAACACCGAGGCACCTAGCCTGCTCGCGCAAAACGAAGAGTTTTTCCCAGCCGCCATCAAAACAAGCGACCCGCGACAATTCCGATTATTCGATGAGCAGCTGCCAGCAATCATCCGCTTTGGCGAAGCTTTTGTATACGCAGCCAAAAAACACTTGCCCGGAAACGAAACGGCTCAAAAGCTCGAAGAGCATTTGAATGGAATAAAGCGCATGAATAGCGCCCCCTTTATGCAGGCGTTTCGTAAAAACTATCTCGAAGCTATGCGCGAGAACCAGATCTTCGCAAATGGAGACTTCCATACGCATGCAGAGCTTAACGACCAGGAAAACCTCAATAGGCTCGTTGGGCTTCAAGCCGTTATTTCAAAGGCAGGAGAGCTCTACTTCACCGAAGAGGAATGGTCCTTTGCAAGCCTTTATGCCCGCATCCTTCACGAGCTGCTGCTGTGCGGCATTATGCCGATAGCATGCCAAACCTGCGGTTCGCTCTTTTTTCCAACTGGTCCCAACAGCAAGTACTGCGACCGATATAGCGAGGAGACCAAGCTCTACTGCAACCCGCGATATAACGCCAAAAAACATCTTGGTCGCAAATCGCCCCGCGATGTCGCGCTCAATATGCAGAGAAAAGCCGATACGGCGTATAAAAATGGCCTAGCGGATTGTGCCCACTATTTTGAGCGTCTTGGCAACTTTGTCCTCAATGGCATTGGTCCAACATACCAAGCGAGTGACCTTATTTCCGACGAGCTCTATTCAACATGGCTGTCTATCGTCAACCAGCCCAATTGCAGGACAGAAATCAAACGACCGGATAGAATCGGCTTTCCATACTCTGTAATGTGGTACGGAGTCGTCCGCGATGGCAATCGTTATGTTCGAGTCGAGTTTTCCGGAGCCGAGTACCCAGCGCTTTTTGAACGTTTGGGCCAACTTGCCGAAAGCCGACAATCAAAATGCACGTTGGATTTCAAGGGGCCCGGCGAGCACCCATACAGCTCCTGGCATATCAAGTTGTACAAGTTGCTGGAGATCATTGCGCAGATAAATAACGCCGATCAGATGACAAAACCCATTCCATTGCTTGGAATTGATGAGCCCGAGCGTGTCTCAACCGACCTGACGGTTCAGGACACTTGGAACACGCCCGACGCATGTGTCTGCAGTACCGGCATGATCGATGACCTCAGCTTTACCGTGTATACAAAGGGATATGACCCGGAAAAGCAGGGCTAAGGCTGATGCCGCCGTTTCTAGCGGAGACGAAGGCCACAGGGCAAGGCCGGTTCGCGGACGGCGCGGGCCATTGGGAGAAAATCTCCTCCCATCGTCTATCCATGCGACAAGGCGGCGATCATGAGGGGAAGCCCGGCAAAGCACAGCACCAAGGCCACGACTGCAAATGCAAGCGAGATCAAGGCACAATGAACCGCGAGCCCATCCGGGCATCTCTCGGGACGATGAGCCTAACGTATGTAGCAAAAGGCCGTCTGCCGCCCTATAATCCCTGGAACAGACTAAAGAAATAGCTGTTTGATATAATTTTCAATTATGAATAATTGGAGGGGTTGGGAGGAGCTGCAAGTGCGAGAATTCCACATCCATGGCGACAACGTTATCGAATGTGAGCGCATGATTGAGTATATCGAGAAAGGTCTCAATGGGGCACATGTGACTTATTCTTTCGCATCGCCCGCATGCCCCCAGGTCACAATGTCTTTTCCTAGGGACGACACTAACCAATCCGTAAAATTCCTTCTGTATCCAGGATTCAACAAAACGAACGGTTCTCGCTGGAAAAGCGATATTTATGAGCCACTTAAGAAAAATGGCAGCATATTGGATGAAACTCCCGATGCCCTCATCACCAGAATTAATAATTCTGGTGATGAGGAAGTGCTTGTAGCGATTGAGTTCTGCAGCGCCCTCCAGGCAGGAAATCAGGCATGGCAAAGAAGCGGAAGGGCTTTTTCCACATCTAGAAGCGGCTGTCCTTATTTGTACATTGTCGATTTCGTAAAATATGAACTAGACAAACAAACTAGGCAACGTAAAGCCCTGCGCTTCCCCAATCCTGCTGTTGTCTACAGCTATATTAATCATTCAAACAATTCAGGCGTATTTTGTACCCAGGTATACGTCAGAGCCGAGGAGTTCCAGCCTTCCTTTGATTCTGATTTGTCTGGTTTTTCAGATGATTATTTTGGGGACGAAGCATTTTCTCAATATCTGGTTGCCAAGCTTTTGGGAGAACCTACGCATCAGATTGAATGCCTCCTACTCGAGAAGAATATGAAGGTGGTTGATTTTTTAACGTCACGCTCCGGTGACACCAATTGCTTCAAAAAGAGCGACTGGGATTTTCTCTATCGGTCCAAGCGGGATGTAATTGAATACGCGGCAGTAAATGGAAGCTTCTCATGCTCAAAGAAAATAGCAAACAAATCAGTTAGTTCAGAATCCGTCTTAGAATTTCGTGACCTTGTAAAAGAAATGAGTGTAGGTATAGGGTCACAGGATCTTCCGATCGGCATCATCTCAAAAAATAATCTGGATTTATTTAAACACCGGGCAAAAGCTATTTATCCAGAAAAACCAAATATTGATTCCATACCATGCGATTCGAACTTGATTGTTTGCCTCATTAAGGGATTTAAGCCCAGAGGCGACGACAACCGACCCGATCGTGGCCTTCTCCCCCTTGTTGCAATGTTATCCAATACGCGCCAGAATGTGCTTACTTTCATATATGGTCCGTTATTAGATACCAGCTATAAGCAGCTGCTTACGGATCCTAAAAAACTTGCTGGAAGAAATGGTTTATGGAAGGCCGTCCTTTCTTTGAGTGATTACATCTTGCTGGATTGTCCCGTTCTTCACGGAGCAACGAACTCCACACAACAATTTCTGTGCAACACGGGCTTAAAAGACCAATTGCTTAAGGAGCCCAAAAGCCATACTCTAAGTATGAGCAAAATACCCTCGGAGCCATGTTCATATTCCGAGGACGATGTAGATACCGCGCTTCATGTCCTCTTTAGCAAATCATTAAAGATTGGGTCTTTCGAGTGTATGTGCAATCCTCCAGGAGGAGATTGGAGTGGTTTCTCTGTTAAACGTAATAATATCGAATATCGATGGTTATCTCTTCCGCGAGTAAGTAACGGAGGAAAGAGGCCGGACCATATTGCAGAAATTTTTGGCTTGGGTGATAAGCCAATTCTGCTTGTTGTCGAATCAAAGGGTCAGGCTAAAGACCTAGAAGCCAGTGTCGGCACTCAACTCATTAAATATATTGACTGGCTTATGAAAAGCACTCCAAGCGCAGAAAGGGCCGATAGCCATACTGGAGAGTGGACGATATCCCATTCCCGCGTCTCACCGGGTGACTATACGTTCATTTCCGCAGGCGCATTTCTTAGGAATGCCAATAACGACTATCAAAGCATTCTCTCCAAAAGTTCTTGCGACATCCTGTTTGACGTCGATCCGATCCCGACTGCTGCAAAATGGTCGATTCAAGCTATATCCAAAAATGAAACAGCATTAAAAATTGCTAAAGAAATTGGTAAATCCCTCGCGATTGAGTCATTTGATTATCGCGTAATAGACCTCTAGTAGTTTAGGTACAACGATTCGTAAACCTGTTCCGATATTTTATCCTGAACCTTCTTAAATGCGGAATTGCCAGACGCAAGCATCTCCTTACGTTTGTACAATTCTTTGGGAATAGGAGCCGAGTAATCTTTGTCGCCTCGGTATCCATCAAAGGACAGAGCGTATTTAACGCCGCGCATGTTGAGGTCTTCGAGACAGGACAAGAATTCCGAGAACTCAATTCCTCCGTAATACCTGCCTTTCGTGTTGAGATAAGGAGGGTCAAGGTAGACGAAGTCTCCCTTTGAGGCATCCGCGATCGTAATTCGATAATCGGCATTAAGGAATTCCACTCCTTGAATTCTCTCGGACCAGGAATCAACGATCGGCTTAAGCCGATCCGGATTTATGCCTGGGCGGGAGTGATGAAGTGAATTGTTGAATTCGCCTTTTGCATTGAATCGAATTAATCCGTTGACGCAAGTTCTAGAAAGAAAAAACAAACTTCTAGGGTCCTGCGTTTTATTAAAATGATCCCTTATTTCATAGAAAACGGGATGTCCTTCTTCTTGTAGTCGCAACCAATCTTTTCGATATTGATCGATTAGGGAATCGGGGGCGGATTGTATGACCTTCCATAGATCAATCAGTGGAGAACAGATATCGCCACATATTGCAGCGGGAGGATTTAGCGCATAAAGAATCGAACCACCTCCAATGAATGGTTCGAAATACGTACGATAAGAGTCTGGAGCGAGCGAGACAATAGTCGAAGCCTGAGAGCGTTTGCTTCCGCTCCATTTAATGACCGGCTTAAAATTCATTATTTCCTTTCTTGAAAAAGAGTCGGATTAATCCTGGAAGAATCTTCTTTTGGAGGAAGCTTCGAACCTCGCTCGGCATTTTCTAGACGCTTCTCTGCAAGCTCAACATATTCATCTTCAATTTCGAATCCAATATAGTCTCTTCCGGCAATCTTTGCGGCAACGCACTCGCTTCCGCTTCCGCAAAATGGAGTTAACATCAAATCGCCCTCTTTTGATGTGAGGCCGACGATTCTTTCTAGCAACCGCAGGGGCTTCTGAGTCGGATGCTTTCCAAACTTGAGCTCAACTTTCGTCTTGTTGTTCGGCACATCCCAAACCGTACGCATTTGTTTACCAGGTTTTTTTATCAGATCGCTTTCGAATACTCCGTTTTTGGAATAATCATAGTCGAAGTAATACTGTCTCTTCTTACCTCCGGAATGGCACCATAATAGAGTTTCGTGACTCGCGGTTAAACGACGGCCGGATAGATTTGGAAATGAATTTCGCTTGAACCAAACAACTTCATTGATGATTTCAATTTCAAGCATCTGACAAACCACGTTAATAATCCCAATATTGTGGTAAGTGCCAAATATCCACATTGAACCTGAAGGCTTCAGTATCCGCTTTGCTTCGGAAATCCACGCGAGGGTAAATTTCCAATACTCTTCGAGCGGCATAGCATCCCAGGATTCCATGACTTTATTCCAGTTGCCGCCCAAGCCTTTCAGGACAACGCTATTATCCCAGCTCCAGTTGCCTCCTTTTGATAGGTTGTAAGGAGGATCGGCGATAATCAAGTCAACGGAATTATCCGGTAACGAGGTCATTCCCTCGATGCAATCCATTTTGTAAACGTGATTTAACTCAACCGCCATTACCCCTCCTTATCTCAAATTAAAGGATTATATCAACAACGTTTCTCATTAACTACTGGAAATCCTTGTCTAGTCTCTTGCAGCAGACAAGCGTGCTGTCCAAAATTACCGGCAGCTAGCTGCCTATGGTATGTACCAAGTACCCATCCGTAGTGCTTCCGGGATCCGGCTGACCTCAACGCTGCCCAGAGCTGTGTTAGGGCATCGGGCGAGCTTCCGGCTCCTCGGGCTTAACCGCAGCAGACGCGCTCCGAATCTCGCAAGCGGCTATGGCTGAAGCGTCTTTATGTGACCCAATGCACACAACAGTATTGTTCTCTTTTGCTCAAAGTAAGATCGAAGCAACGCATATATTCCCAAGACAATCAAGAATAGCGCCACAATAATCCGCGCAGCAATTGGATTGCTGGCTATCAGCGCAGACAAATATGCTCCGACCGTAAGAGAAATAATGATGCCAATCAGACTGAGGGCCCAGCTCGTATAATGCGTTTCAGCAACCGCCTGTTCGATTATTTCACATTTCTTTTTCAGACTGATGTCCTCGTCAGCTCCAGCGAGAGAGAAATCAATTCTTGAAATCAAATCGATTAATTCTGCCTCACTGTATTCGCTCTTCTTGAATCTTTTAATGAAGAAACCTCCCGGTCCAGGACCATAGATGAGATGGTTTACACGAAACAGGTCCCTATAGACAATTCCCATTGCAATCTCCCTAAATTCCAGTCAGATATGTTCTATCATTTCGTGTGGACAGATTTTTATCGGACTGCTGGCAACCATTCACTGGGTCATCCCGTTCAGCAAATCCTCGTTCAATTGCGCCCCGTGTCTTACATACCCACGCTCGAGCTTGCCTCCAAGCCTCGAGGCGTTGCGCTTTGCAAAGCGGAAATCGAATTCTCGACGGGAATGGAGCAGATTCACATTCCCCATGTCCAGAGACATGGCCCTCGTGATTACCCGCCCAACCATCAATGACCACGATGTTCAAAAGCGGTGACTATTCGGAGCGCTTCTTAGTGAGCATCAAGAGGCACCCACGCAGAAGGAGCGCATAGCCTCAGCACTGGAGGTGACTGGCGCTGGCATCCGGATCGACCGCATTGACGAGATTTTAATGTCCGGGCGATGGGTTAGAATCCGATTGGGGACTAGAGAAAGACAGCGCCATGGATGAAAGCAACAACAAACACCAGAACGAGCGGGATCAGGACCCCGGTTTCGCTCCCACTGTAAGCGGCGGCAGCACAACGCCCCTGAAGCGAAAGGCCACCATCGGCGCGGCAGTCGCGCTCGTCGTCGCGGGGCTCGGGCTCGGCGGCGCATGGGTGGCCGGCGCCTTCGCCCCCAAACCCGAGGCCACCGAAGCCGGTGGCACGCTCGCGGGAGACGACGGCAAGGACGTGGCGGACAAGGCCGCCGACAACGCCTCCAAGGCACCTGCCGCCGATAAGGAGAAGGTGGTGGAGGCGGACGCCGTGGCCGATGGTACCGCGAGGGCTGAGGACAAGGGGGCCGATGCGGAGAAGCCGTCGACGGGCTCGGACTCCTCGCCGTCCAAGTCGGACTCAAAGCCCTCTTCCGGCTCCACCAATAAGCCCAACCATGAGCATGAGTGGCAGGCTCCGTACCGCACTGAACCGGTATACACCACCGAAACCTATACCCTTGTCGACCAGAAGGCGTGGGACGAACAGGTTCGTAGCGGTAGCCATTTCCTGTTCTCGGACGGCCACATTTGCTATGACGGTATAGAAGCAATGAATTATCAGTTTCATACTGGCTGTTCTTATTCTGTAGTGGATGACTACAAGACAATCCACCATGAGGCGATTACGCATCAGGAGACGCGTCAGGTAGAGACCGGGACCAAGCAGGTCCTCACGGGCTACCGCTGCCCCGGGTGCGGCGCCGTGAAATAGCCCGTAGACACGCGTCCCATGCGTGATTTCGACGGGGACTGGGCTCGGAGACGCCCCACCCCATACGCCTGCTCCCTCGACCCCAGCAGGGCCCCGTGCGATTCGGCCGCTGCCTTCAAAGGCGATGGGAACAGCACTCGCCGCCTTTCCTCATTCGTCGGTGAACGGTTGAAACAGCGGCACTTCCCCGCGCTTCTCATACCCGCGCTCGAGCTTCATCCCAAGCTCCGCAGCGCAGCGCTTCGTTTCCTCGGTAAACAGGTCATCGATTGCCCTGTCAATTCGCACGCAGGTCTCGAAATGCTCGTCCTTCCAGGGCAGATTGAGCCCCAGGCTCGTATCCCAATAGCCGCCGAGCTTTGCGTTGATTACCTCCTCGGGATACAGCACGTCTTGGCGAATACCTTCGATCGCCTCGTCCTCGTCCATGTCGCAGGCTGCATCGTCCTTCTTGAGACACTTGCGCAGCTCCTTTTGCTCGCGGATGCGATGCAGCGCGCTGGCGCACACCACAGCCAAAAAGCGATAACGTTCGCATAGGTCCCATTCGCCGCCGAGCCATACGCGATAGCCCAGAACGACGCTTGTGGGCTCCTCGTTGAGCAGGAACAGGTCCCACGGATACACTTCAGCGCACGCGTCCTCTCCCAGCTTTTGCGCGCCACCGCGCGTAAAAGCGCACGGCTCTACGTCGTAATAGCCAAAGCCGTGGTCCGCATTGCGACGATTGATGACATGCTTGGGCAACAGGACGATCTTGTCGCTGGGCTCGGGATCTATCTTCCGCAGCTTTTTGATCTTGCGGCGGGCGCGCTTTAGGTCGCGCTCGTTATCGACACGGCCACGGTCATCCGGCTTGCCGCCGTATCGCAGGGCAACCTCGGGTGCCAGGATCTTTGTGTCAGCAGCGCACAGCAGGTCGCTCACGGTGGGCAGATCTTCCCACTCAATACCGTCGACATCCCAAATCCTACTCATGTTCAACCTCTTTCTGGCTGTTCAACTACGTGCTCATTCGCCCTGTTTAACGTGCTTGTAGGGCATATGCCCCGCTAGAGCGCCTTCTTACTCGGAGCAATCACCTCGTCCACCAGGCCCAGCTCCAGGGCGCGCTTGGCGTTGCACCAGCAGTCGCGCTCGGTGAGCTCGTGGAACTCCTGCGCGCTCAGGTTGCCATGCTCGGCCAGCAGCTCGTCCAGCTCGGCGCGCATGGCCGCTGTATGCTGGGCCACAATCTCGATATCGGTCTGCTGCGCCATGCCTGTGCCGCCCATCAGTTGGTGGATGAGCGCCTGCGTGTGGCGGTACACCTGGCGGTGGTCGCCGCAGGCCAGGATCACCGCGGCCATCGAGGCCACGACGCCCTCGCCCACCGTGATCACGGGGCAGTCGAGCGACTGCATGGTGTCGATGAGCGCCAGCCCCGCCGTAACGCTGCCGCCCGGGCTGTTGATGATGAGGGTGATGGGCTCGGCCACGCTTTGATGTTCCAGCACCAGCATGGACTTAATGAGGCCGTTGCAGGTTAGGTCGTTGACCTCGCCCTCCAGCAGCAGCACGCGACTGTTGAGCAGCTCGCTTGCCATATCTACGGCGGCAACGCGACCGTCCTTAGACTTCTTGATGATGCTGGGTTCACGATACATAACGGACATGGTAATTCCCTTCTAAACGGAATCGGTAAGGAGGCAAAACGGGGCCGCACGGTTTACGGCTAATGGAAGCCGTGCGGCCAAATAAGCAAGATGGAGCACGCGAAGCCGCAAGGACTAATCCCTCAGCCACTTGGCCGCATTGGGATGATCACCGCAAAAATACTTCTTGGCACGGAAGGGGCGCATGCCGGTCACTTTGACCAGACAATCGGCGCGCGGCATAAGCCCCACCTCGCCCGGGGTTATCACGCAACCGCGCACATCGACGGCAGTGCGCTCGGCGCCCACATAGTTGGTGCCCAAAACCGACTCGCCACACAGCTCGCTTATGTAGTTCTGCGTCGCGATGTTGCTGCCGCCGCCCATGTAGACCAAGCTGTCGCAGTTATCGAGGATGGTATGAGCTGTGGTTTCGCCATACACACCATCGAGCTGGCTCAACGACTGCGCGCACATCAAAAAGCTCATGCCACGGCTGCGCACGGTCGCAATACTCCGCTCAAAATCGGGGATGCGGCCCACGTTGGGAAACTCATCCAGAATAAACTGCACGCGGCGCTGCAAATGCCCACTAGGGCTGGCGTCGGCGCGGCGCTGGGCCAGGTTAAACAGCTGCTTAAGGGCAACGTTGGCAAGCCATGCATTGGTCGAGTCGTTGTCGCTCACCTTAAGATCGATTACGCGCTTGCCCTCGTCGATACGGTCAAGACGCATTTCATCTTTCTCATAGACGCGCATGAGCTGGGGAGTCTTAAGCCGCGAGATGGTCGCATTGAGTGTGATCAGAATACTCTTAAGCGTCCTATCGGCTGCTCCGCGAAAATCGCGGTACTGCTCAACGCCATACAGGTCCGCGTTCGCCGACTCATACCTGCCAAGAAATTCCTTGGACTCCACCTGCCCCACAAGGTAGTCCAACGGAAATCGGCCCTCGCCATCTCCCGTGACCTTGATGAGCGCGGCCAGCTTAAAGACGTTGTTCATCTTAAGGTAGCGGCGCGGAGCCGTGGGATCCCCACCCGGCGCAAATGTGCCGGCAAGGCACTCCAAAAGGAACAGGATTCCAATAATCGCTCGGAGCAGCAGATCGCTCGCGTTGTCCCAAAACGGGTCGTTCCTAAAGCTGCGCCCATCAGGATCGACCCCCTCCATGATTGCCGCCACTGTGGTGGGGATATCCTCGACATCCATCACGTAACGCAGAGGGTCGTATCCGGCCGACCGCTCGGGATTAACAGTATCGAGAACCGTTACCTCGTAGCCGTCCTCTTCAAAGCCTTTCCCCGTACGGCGCAGCAGCTCACCCTTGGTGTCTGTGACCACATAACAGCATTCGTGGTGATTGAGCAGGTTGGGCAAAACGAAACTCGCCGTTTTGCCGCTGCCGGTTCCGCCAAAGACAAACACGTTGTTGGACACGCTCGTCTCCCAGTGCTTATCGCCCTCGTAAAAAGCAACCGTGGCACCGTGCGCCAAGATCACATCGCGCTGCTCATCGCCGGACGACAGCGCCTGCATTTCCTCCTTGGTCGCCCACTTCTTGGCTTGATACTCCGTTTGCTGTGCGGCCTCGTAGCCGTACATCTTAATGACCGACATGTCACGGCCCCTTTCTTGTCGATGGTTCTGCGTAGTTGCTAGGAAATACGGCCGATGCCTTCGCCCTCCTTGGGGCTTGTCGCGCATGGCAACTTGACCGCGCCGTCAATCAGTCGCTCGGCCTGCGCCACATAGCTCTCGCGCGCCACGGTTGAGACCGTCCCGTCGCGCAGATACGCAAGCAACGACTCGATCATCAGCTTGTCGAGCAGGTCGTATCCCTTGGCCTGAGCGTAGTTGAGGGTGTAGCGGTCCCGAAGCCTCTGTACCTTGGTTGCCAAATCGGTTTCCATCTTTTCCTCCCTGTAATAAAAGTTCTGCCGATTGTCCGAAAGCGCCTCAAACGGGCGTTTGACACATAGCTCGAAGTTGAAACGCGAACTCGCATCGAATACGCGTTGCTGAATCACGCGGTAACGTTCGAAAAACATGACGGCATCGTCTTCGTCCGCCGTAAATCCATGCGATCCATCGCGATGCACGTGGTCGCTGGGTCTTTTGTAGTCGATGCTTCGCACAAAGCGAGACGGAATGCGTCCCCCTTTTTCGGACGAGTACTTCATACCTGTCGAAACCTGCTCAAACATGAGCACGCCGCTCGATTTAAAGCGCGGATTGCTTCCGTGCCGAAACAGGCTAATTAAGATGGCCATGCAGCGCATACAGTTATCGCGCTGGGGAAAGTACAGCGACAGCAAAGCGAGCGCCGCCGCGGCCAAAAGCTCGCGAGCCTCGTGCACATCGTCTCGATACTGCTCGGGCACCAGCCCGGGAATATCGGGTGAATGCTTTTCCAGTACGCCAACAAGCGCCTTAGCGAGGCGTTCAACGTTCTCCTCACCGCAGTACGGATACGGAAACGGCTTCTCTGCCTTCACGTTCTTTTCGCACATGCCACGGAGGTCTTCGTCGAGCGTGTTGAGGAATACCTCATAAATGTTGTCTTCGTTCTTCATGGATGCTTCTTCCTGTCCAGTTGCAAATGTTTGTCGGTAAGTTTGTTCTAAGTTTTAGAATGTTCTGAGGCATAGGTAGTAGTTATTGACCTAACCTGCTGCTTCGTAAGTGAAATTGCCCTGCTCGATAGCGCAGTTTGCCTAAAGGCTGTATAGCGGTTGTATCAAGCAGTTAATATTGAGTTGGTTTTGGATTGCTTCGAGGATAGCACAGTGCGCTGTTCTCGTCATTAGAAATTATCAAATTATTCTGCTAATATATAACCCACTAAGAAGAAAGGTCTCTATACATGCGTGAAACAACATCATTGCCACGTCTCACCGCCGCCGCCCTCTCACGCGCGCTTAACCTGGAACAAGGCAGTCGCCTGCTCACTGTCCGTCTGCCTGGCGCTGTGGATGCCGAAGATCTCGCTAAGTGCTTTACCCTAAACGGTAACGGCGTGCCCGATATTTGTGAGCTTGAACCCGGCAAGCAGAATGCAAGCGATGATGATGCAGCGCCGGTGTTTGTCGATGCATCAAACTACTACCGCGCAAATAAGCACGATATCGAAAAAGACAGTGCCGCGCTCATCGATTATTTGGAGCCTGGCTACCTTGATTTTTGCGACTGGGGTCCTTTTATTTGGTGCCTGTATGCTCTCGCCCTTTCGGGCCGCACTCGAGCAGCCGTGGTACTTCCCGCCGATTTACTTGATAAAGCTGAACAAGCACGCACGATTTTGATACGCGAAGGGCTCATCGAGAGCGTCGTTTATTTGCCACTTTCCGAGCCCAGGCCCTACATGACAAGCGCGCTCCTCATACTGTCTTCAGGAAATCGCAGCGTTGCATTTCGCAGCGCAATTGAGCCCGGACCGCGTTTTCAATATGTGACTAAAACATCGTATTACTCTGATATCACCTTTTCTATCTCTCCTGACTGGGCCCGCATTGATACCAATACGCCAAGATCGACGCCAATCGAAACGTCCACTTTTGCCACGCGCGAGCTGCTCCAACACCACGCCGCTCTCTCAAAAGGCAAAATCAGCCTCATCGCCATCACCCGAAACTACAGCGCCACACTCGGTGACTCTTTTACGCGAGTCGCGCCATTCATGCCCCGCGAGAGCACGACATCGAACGACATTGACGCAGTCGAGGTTCGCCGCATCTCATCTCAGGATTTTCAAGACGGCAACCTTCTGCCCGCAGACGCTGTAGAAAGCGCAAACGGCTCGGATTCCAAAATCGTAAAGGTGGACCCCAGCGTTCTCGATCGTTATGAGCTCCGCGCTGGAGATATCGTCATGCCGCGCATGCTGGGTCGCTACGGCGCGTCCAACCTGCTCGTCGTCAGCTCCGATGACGCTAAGCAGCATCTGGTTGCTTCGCATAACACCACCGTCATTCGCCCGTCATTCCAAACGATGACCGAAGATGAACGCGTAGTGTTTTCGGAGATAATTGTTGGATACCTTACCGAAGGCCACGGGGCGCAGCTGATTCAAGCATTAACTGAAGCAGCCAGCATCCGCGCCATCCGTCCTAGCGACCTGTTTGAGATCGAAGTCCCGCCGGCGCTCGACCCGCGCACACGCGAGTATAGCGAATCCATCAACCGCTTTGCCGAGGTCGTAAGGACAAAGAAACAAGCCGAGGCCGCTGTCGCCCAAGCCCTGCGCGACCTCGAAGGCGCAAAAAAGGCCGTCACCCAGGTGGTCGACCAGACCTGCGAATAGCGCATAGGCAGTAGAAACGTCTTAAGCCGGCGACAGGAACTAATTCTGCCGCCGGCTTAACTATCTAGCCTATTCCCATCCCGTGGTCTGAGGATTCCATTTGCGCACATTCGCCGAATGATTAAAGCACGGTGTATACAACCGATTGACAACCTCTTCTGCCCCAGCAATGTTCCCCGCGAGATCAAGTACCCCCGCCTGCCTCGCCATCTTTACGTACTGTGCAGAACCATTTTGTTTCCACCAGAGAGGCGCCACGAACTCTTCCGGCATTGCCACTTTGCGGGCAGACGCTTCTTTCTCGACCCTCTCGACAAGCGTAGCCCCATCGACGAAGCAAGTTTTCGCGTACACCAAGATGTCGACTATATCCTTGATTCGCGATGAAGCACGGCCCTCATGCATCTCTATCATTGCGAGCAATTTATCTGCAAGGGCACTCTCCACTCGGCATACTCGATAGTCGCAGACTGGGAGCCCCCCGATATTCAGACGATCGATCGGCGCAAGAACCTCAGGCTCAAGTCCCCGCACTTCATCAATTACCAAGTCAATTGAAATTGGCTGTAGCTTCTTGGTTCCCATAAAGGGGGTGAACCACACCTTCGCACCGCACCGATACTCATCTTCTTCTTTGATTTGCTCTGCACGATCAAAGACGAACGAAACGAAATCCTCCAGATCAATCGAAGCAGCCTGCACCAGATCGACAATAGCCTCTTCGAGACTCTCCTCTTGAGCAACCAAGTCAATATCTCTTGTGACACGTGCATCGAGTGTTCGCGCCAGGACGCTTTGACCGCCCTTGAGCACAAAGCTGCCGTCATCTTCTGAAAAAACGCGACATAGGAAGCGATGAAAGTAGAAACCGACGATTGCCCGATTAGTATCCATTGGTGATTCTCTTGCGGCATTCCTAACAGCCATCTCCAATGCGGCAGGCGTTTTGTACTTCACCATGTCCTCCGTTTCGCATTACCCGTTCAGTACCATCAGCAAAGGCGCCATCAGCTCGCGTCGTTTGGCGGTTTTAGAGTTCTCCTCTACAAGATCCTTCAGCCGTTGTATATCGAGTCCACGTCCAAGCGCGTCGTGATAGGCATCGATAATTAATGAGGGATCCTCGCAATCGAGGCAAAGATCGACAAGCGTGCGCTCGGGTTTAGTTACCGGCAGGCCGTCGAGCCAAACGATGTCCCGCTCAGCAATCTCGCGCTTTACAAAAGAAAGGGATTCGTTTCTTGTATTGATACGCATGGGCGCGGTCATCCTGTAGGGGGACAGATAGAAATCGCCCATTTGCTGCAGGTTCGCCGCTGTCGTACCGCTCACGGCGATGCCATCCCACTGACGTTTTCTCTCCCACGCGCAAAGGGAGGGATTGGTGAGCTTCCAAAAGGCGTTGAGTTCGTCGGTGTCTCGGCGCTGCGTTCCAGACATCCGGTAGGCGCCGTGGCATATCCGTTCAAGACGCCCTGCGCGGCATGAGTGCGCCAGCGCATCTCGAGAGATGTCCATGCGAGCCGCCTGGGCTGTGGTGAACACGCCCTCGCTCTCGGAAAGCTCGCTTATCGCCGCTATGTTGCTAAAGTACTTCATGCTGCAATTGTAGGATATTTTCATACTTTTGCAACGTGATTTTTGATCCATTAGATCCGTTTGCCTTGTTTACCCCATTTCTGACGCCGTTTTGCACCGGCACCCCATCCCCCGCTATTGAGGTCTAATACTTTTCCGCGAAGTGAACGGCTGTTTTTGGACCCCTAAAACATCCGCATTTTTCGGCGGCAAAATCGTGGGATTTCAGCATTGAAACCGCAGGAAGCGGCACCTCTAAAGTGTCGATGCTTCGGGGGTCCGTTTTCACTCATTCACTTCTCGGAAAAGTATTAGACCTCGCTATCAGCTATCCCAAAGATCAGACCGCCCCACCTTCACGCCACGCAAAACCTGCCTTTTCTGCCCCTGCCCGCCTCCGCACCACCCAAAAACTCATCCAACATTAATCTTGGCTCAAGAATCGCTTAATCTATAACCTGCACTATAGAGTTCGACCAAGGGCGGGGCGGCGCAACGCAAACCGCCGAACGCAACGCTCGCGCCCGAGCAAATTGCCCGGCGTCGCGCCCATCGAACGAAAGGACAGGTCATGGACGACCTCGAAAAAGTTGAAACCATCCGCACCAAGTGCAGCGTGAGCTACACCGATGCCAAGGCCGCGCTCGACGCTGCCGACGGCAACGTTTTGGATGCCATCATTTGGCTCGAGTCGCAGGGCAAGACCCAGACCACGTCGGCGCATGCCGCCACCGAGTCCGCGCCAGTCGATGAGCCCTCTGCCGAGATGGTCGCCGCGCAGGCAGCCTACGAAAAGTCGAGCGAAAAGACCGACTTCTCCAAGAAGATGGACAGCGTGTGGGAGTACCTCAAAAAGCTCTTCCGCCTGAGCCTGGACACCAAGTTTATCGCCACGCGCCGCGATGCAATCATCCTCAACATCCCCATCCTGATCCCCATCGTCGCGCTGTTTGCCTGGGGCGCTACGATTTGGCTGATGCTGATTGGCCTGTTCTTTGGCATGCGCTACCGCATCGACAGCGACGGCGACGTGCCCGGCAGCATCAACAACCTTATGGATAGCGCTGCTAACGCCGCGGACGACATCAAGCAAAATCTCAACGACGACAAGTAATCGCAGACGGGGGCATGCATGGCACGGATCCTGATCGTAGAGGACGAGGAGAAAATCGCCCGCTTTGTGACGCTCGAGCTGGAGCACGAGGGCTACCAGGTGGAACACGCCGCCGATGGCCGCACCGCCGTGGACCTGGCGCTGGAGCGCGACTACGATCTGATTCTACTCGACGTGCTGCTGCCGCAGCTCAACGGTATGGAAGTGCTGCGGCGCATCCGCAAGCACAAGGATGTGCCGGTGATTATGGTCACCGCGCGCGATGCCGTGATGGACAAGGTGGCTGGGCTCGATGCCGGCGCCGACGATTACCTGACCAAGCCGTTTGCGATTGAGGAGCTGTTCGCACGGATCCGCGTGGCGTTGAAGCGCTCGGAGGCCATGCGGGCGGCTTCGGGCGTTGGCGGCGCCAGCGCCGGGGCTGGCGTAGCGAGCGGCACGGCCGCCGGTATCGCCACAATGTCCCCGGCAACCGACACGGCCCAGACCGCTGCCGCGCCCTCCCCTGCCACACTCACCGTGGGATCGGTTGCGCTCGACCCCGACCGCCGCGAAGTCACGGTCGGCGGCTCGCCCATCGCGCTCACGGCCCGCGAGTTCGACGTCCTCGCCCTGCTTATGGCGCACGCCGGCACCGTGCTCACGCGCGAGCGCATCGCGCATGAGGCGCTAGGCTACGACTACGTGGGCGATACCAACAACGTCGATGTGCACATCGCACATTTGCGCGCCAAGATCGAAGACGCTGGCGGCGCCCGCATCATCCAGACCGTGCGCGGGGTGGGCTATGTCTGCCGCGCATAACGCCGAGGCCAAGCGCGTCACCTCCATCGCCCGCGCCATCAACTGGGGCTATATGTGGCGCCGCTTGATGAGCTACGTCTGGCTCGATCTGTTGCTGATGGTGATTGCGGCGGCGATCCTCGTCTATGGATACAACCAGACGCTGCCCGACAGCGCGTTTACCGCAGGCTGGATTCCCGGCGCCACCGTTCACGGCATGTCGCTGACGCCCGCACGCGGCTGGGACCTGACAACGCTCACCTATACCGTCGAGTTTGCGCGTACCACCAAGACCTTCCCCCTCGCGCAGGACCTCGTCGCGCTATGGCCTCTCTACCTTGTCGTTATGGGTTGGCAGGTCATCAGCGTGCTCAACATGCTCGGCGGCGCCCGCCGCGTGCGCCGCACCATGGCGCCGCTCAACGACCTTGCCTTGCGCGTGGACGAGCTCGGCCGTATGCAGCTCTCCGGCGGCAAGATGGAAACGCTGGAGCAGGCCATCGAGCGCGCAAGCGTCGACTCGCCGAGCGTCACCACCGGCGACGCCGACCTGGCAAGCATCGAGGTCGCACTCAACCGCCTGCTGCGCCAGATGCAAGAGGCCAAGCTGCAGCAGATGCGCTTTGTCAACGATGCGAGCCACGAGCTGCGCACGCCCATCGCGGTGATTCAGGGCTACGTGAACATGCTCGACCGCTGGGGTAAAAACGACCCGGACGTACTGGCAGAGTCCATCGCCTCGCTCAAGGCCGAAAGCGAGCACATGCAGGAGCTCGTGGAGCAGCTGCTGTTTTTGGCGCGCGGCGATGCCGGACGCACGGCCCTGCGGCATGCGAATACCAACCTGGCCGCACTGGTCGGCGAGGTATGCGAGGAGTCGCAGATGATCGATGCCGAGCACACGTATCGGCTGGCTTTTGACGCCTTGCTTGCCAGCGACCCGCGCTGCGACGCGCCCGTCGACGTGGCGCTCGTGAAGCAGGCTCTGCGCGTGATCGTGCAAAACGCCGCCAAGTATTCGGACGCGGGCACGCCCATCTCGTTTGGCGTAGCGCCGGATGCGGGCGCAGGCACGATCGACATAAGTGTTGAGGACGAGGGTATCGGCATGAACCAGGAATCCGCAGCTCACGCGTTTGAACGGTTCTACCGCGCCGACAACGCACGCGATGCCGGCGCGCAGGGCTCGGGTCTGGGGCTTGCCATTGCCAAGTGGATCGTCGATAGCCATGGTGGTGTCATTGGCGTGACCTCAGTCGAGGGCGTCGGCAGCCGCTTTACGATTCGCCTGCCGCGGTAGGGGCGTCTCTCACGAATCGAAGGTGAATGCTTTTCCGCGAAGTGAACGACCTATTTTGGACCCCCGAAGCATCCACACTTTTTGACGCCAAAACTGCAGGAAAAACCTTACGAAACCGCAGGAAACGGTGCCTCCAAAGTGTCGATGCTCCAGAGGTCCGATTTCACTCGTTCACTTCATGGGAAACCATTCACCTTCGTTTTACGGCAGCCCGTCAGTCACCCTCTCGGCATTAAAAATGGGGTAAGGCCACGTAGCCTTACCCCATTTTTCGTTAGCTATGGCAGCTTGTGCGCTACTCGCGGCACAGGTGCACGGCGAAACCGGCAAACTCGCGCTTAAAGTACACGAGCTTGGTGCCGCCGTCGGGCAGCAGCACGCGCGACTCCTCGTTGACCTCGAGCCCGCGCTCGGCAAACCACTTCTCGGCCGCATCGATGTCGTTGACAGCAAAGCCAATGTGGCCCTTGGCGCCACGACCGTTCTGCTTCATGATCTCGACCAGCGAATCGTTAAAGTACGAAACCGGGGTCTCGATAACGGGCAGGCCCATCATCGTCGAGAACAGCTCCGCGATCTCCAGGGCGTCTGCCGGGTCAGTGGCGTTAATGCCCACATGGGCAACGCGCATGCCAAAGAGCTCTACCGGGTTGGCGTTCTGCTCACTCATACAGTCAGCGCCTACTGAGCCATAACGTCGAGGACGGCCTTCTCGGCAGCGACGCGGTTCATGCCGGTCATGAAGGGCACGCCACTCACGTACGGGCAGGTGAGGCCCTCGGGGGCAACGGTGGTGGCGATCAGCAGGTCGGCGCCCTCGTCGCAGTAGTCCTTGGCCTCGGAGATGGCGCACTGCACGATCTCGTACTTGCCGGCGTAACCGTTGGCGTCGAGCAAGGTGGCGACCTTCTGGGCAACGAGCGTGGAAGTAGCAGCGCCAGCACCGCAAGCCAAAACGATCTTCTTCATAGGTAATGTCTCCCTTCATGGTTTACTTTAGGTAAGTGTACCGCAGCGAGCGATAGCACTCGGCCTCGATGAGCTTTTATGCCAGTTTGCTTGCGCGCTGCGTATAATACATCCAGTACGTGTTGTCATACCGCTCGCTTTATGAGTGACTAAGGACCCTAATATGCCCGATTCCCGCACACTCTGGACCGCCGTCGTTATCATCTGCATCGCCGTGTCGGTGTTCTTTAGCGTCAAAAAACGCACCACGTTTAAACGCCTGCAGCAGCTTATGGCCGCTAAGCAGTGGGACGAGTTCGATCGTTTGCTCGACGGCAAACTCACCAGCATGCTGTACCCGCGCTACAACCGCGACTACCTGCGCCTGAACTCCTATCTGCTGCGCGAGGACCACAAGCGCGCCGATGAGATGTTCGATTTGCTGCTGGGGCTCAATCTGCCCAAGATGCAGCGCGTCGACCTGGTCATTAAGGCCTTTAACTACTACGTTGGTCAGGAGGACCGCAAAAAGTCCAAGGAATTGCTGCGCGAGATCAAAGGCTTTGAGGGCGGCCAGGCCGAGGCAGTCGCGCACGAATGCCAGCTGATGTATGACACGATGATCCTCAAGCGCCACAACGATATTCCCGAGCTGGAGCGCATGCTCAAGGAAGCCGGTGACGACAAGGTCAAGAGCTGCCGCCTGGAATACCTGCTGGCCCTGCAGTACCAGAACAAGGGCGACGAAGCCAAGTTCCAGGAGTTCCTGGAGAAGTCGGGCCAACACTCGATGGCCGTCAACGCGTAACGGGCGGCTTGTGCTAGACTTCTAGTCTCACGGGGGCGTGGCGGAATTGGCATACGCAGGAGACTTAAAATCTCTCGCCGCAAGGATTGTGGGTTCGAGTCCCACCGCCCCTACCACGTATTGTTTACGGGCCCGTGTCCCCCAGGGATGCGGGCTCGTTTCTTTAAGATGCCGGCGGGACTCGAACCCGCGAGGGGGCGAGCGTTAAGCGGACGCGCAGCGTCCGTAGCGAGCCGGCGAGGGCGCCGACAGGCGGCCGAAGCCGGTGCGTATTTGCGCAGCAAATGCGCAGACGTCCCACCGCCCCTACCATTTGGCTTTTACGGGCCCGTGTCCCCCGGGGATGCGGGCTCATTTCTTTTGAACGCCGTCAACTGCAGAGCAGATAATTTGGGACGGGGCTTTTTTGACTGCCCATATCAACCCAAGGACTGTCCCCAGGTGCCGGCAGAAAAGGAACATCCCTAAGTGCCGGCTGTTGAGTTGCGGTGGAATAGGGACTGTTTGGGGCCCGAAAGGGCGATTTTAGTCCATATTTCACCGCAACTTATTGGAGGACGCTGAGGCTCGGGGTCCAGCCGATGGTGGGTAGCTCACCGTCGAGAGCCTCGTTAATGGTGGCGGCCATGCCGGCAAGCAGGCTGTTCTCGCTTACGGTGAGCGTGTCGTAGCCGCCGGCTCGCATAAGCTCGCGAATCACCACGGCACCAGCCAAGATCACGCCCGCGCGTTTGGGCTGTACACCCGGTAGCGCGGCGATGCCTTCCGCGTCCAACACAGACATGCGCTCGATAGCGGCCGAGACCTGCCCCAGCGACAGCTCGCGTAGGTGCACAAAGCTCGAATCGTACGGTTCCAGCTCGTGGACCAGAGCCACCAGCGTAGTCACCGTGCCGCCCACCGCGACTAAGCGTTCGGCGCGCTCAAAGTCGACAGGCAGGCCCTCAAAATAGGCGGCGAACTGCTCGCCTGCCCACGCGGCAGCGGCAGCAAGCTCGCCATCCGCGGGCGGCAACGCGGAGAAAAAGCGCTCCGTCACGCGACGGCAACCGATGTCCAGCGAGCGCGTTCCCTCCAGCGCAAAGACGCTGCGCTCCGGAGCGTATACGCCCGTCGCGAGCTCCGTGGAGCCGCCGCCCGAATCCGCGACGATGATGCGCTCGCCGGCAAAGTCGTGCGCCACGCCAAAAAATGTCAGGCGCGCCTCGACCTCGCCCGGAATCACCTGTGGTTTGAGCCCCAACTCGCGCAGGCCGTCCAGCAGCAGCGCGGCATTGGACGCATCGCGCGCGGCACTCGTGCACGTGGTGCAGACGCACACGGCCCCAAAGGCACGGGCCTCGTCCACAAACATGTGACACGCAGCGAGCACACGCTCAACGGCCGCCTCGCAAAAGCGGCCCGTCGCGTCCACGCCCTCGCCCAGGTCGGTAATCTCGGTATGCTTGGACGATTCCACGATTGCCCCGGCCTCGACCTGGGCCAACACCAGTCGCGACGACACCGTTCCCAGGTCGATCGCGGCTACCTTATAGCGTTTGCAATTTGTCATTGCGGGCTCCCCTCCGGGCGCTATTTGCCGTTGGACACGACCGTCTGACCCTCGACGCCGTTAAACCCAAACAGCATGTCGAGCGCCTGGATGTACCACGGCGCGTCCTTGCCGACTTCTTCGATTTCCTTGGCCACTTCGCTGGCCTTCTTGGCGTTTGAGGACTTTTTGCTCGACGACGAGTCAGAATCGTCGTCCAAGCCTAGCACGTCAATCTTCTTCTCGCCGGGCATCACCAGGCCCAGGTCCTCGGACGCCGCGTCCTTGATACCCTCCTCCGAGAGCAGCTTGTCGACGCTTTTTTGCAGGTCGTCGTTATATTGCTCGCGAATCTCGACCTGCTTGGCCAAGATGTCGCTCGAGCGTTTTGCCACATACAGGTCGCGCACGGGGAAGTACAGGCTCACGAGCGCCAGGGCCACCACGATACCGATAAACAGCGGGCGCAGAGATCCATGCGTAAAGTCATAGATCGCCTTGACCACCGCATTGTCGTTGGCGTAGCGCATAAAGTCCGAGCCCGAAAGACGGCTCGAAGGTCTGCTCGATTTGTCGTGCGTCTGGGCCGACGGACGCGACGAATGCGACGAACGTGTCGGACGTACTGGTCCATCTGTCGAAGTATTCACTTGAGCATTGGGGCGCGAGGTACTTGTCGGGCGCTGCGTGGAGCGGTCGGCGCCGGCGTAGGCGGACCCACCGAGCTGCACCGTGCGCGCAGGGCGAGGCGACGGCTCGCGCGAACCGGCGGAATAGTACCTGTTGTCGTAAATCTGATCCATGTGCGCCTTGTGCGGTTGAGGTTTGTTTGCGCTAAGTCCTTTAGTTATAGCACGAGCATGCGCACCGCCTTCGCCAGCCTTTGCTCGACATAAAAAAGGCGCTGAGCCATACGGCCCAGCGCCCGATAGCGCTCTGTAGCATCTAACTGAAGCGGGGCAAAGCCGAGTCTGTCCCTCCCCACCAAGCTCGTCTGTTTATCGAATGTTGTAGAACGCGGCCTTGCCGGCGTAGTGCGCGCTGCCCTCAAGCTCGTCCTCGATGCGGATGAGCTGGTTGTACTTGGCGATACGGTCGCTGCGGCACGGGGCGCCCGACTTGATCTGGCCGGCGTTGACGCCCACGACCAGGTCGGCGATCGTGGAGTCCTCGGTCTCGCCGGAGCGGTGGCTCACGATGCAGGCGTAACCGGCCTCCTTGGCGGTCTCGATGGCCTCGAGCGACTCGGTGAGCGTACCGATCTGGTTGACCTTGACCAGGATCGCGTTGGCGGCGCCCAGCTCAATGCCCTTCTTAAGGCGCTCGGTGTTGGTGACGAACAGGTCGTCGCCCACCAGCTGCACCTTGTTGCCAATGCGACGGGTGAGCTCAACCCAGCCGTCCCAGTCCTCCTCGGCCATGCCGTCCTCGATGGAGATGATGGGATAGGTGTCGACGAGCTTCTCCCAGTAATCAACCATCTGGGCACTCGTGTACTCCACGCCCTCGCCCTTGAGCTCGTACATGCCGGTCTCGGCGTTGTAGAACTCGGTCGAGGCCGGGTCCATGGCGTACATGAAGTCGACGCCAGGCTTAAAGCCAGCCTTCTCGACGGCCTTGGTAATGTACTCGAACGGCTCGGCATTGGTCTTAAGGTTGGGCGCAAAGCCGCCCTCGTCGCCCATGCCGCCGCCCAGGCCGGCCTCGTGCAGCACGCCCTTGAGGGTGTGGTAGACCTCGGCGCACCAACGCAGGCCCTCGGCAAAGCTCGGGGCGCCCACCGGCATGATCATGAACTCCTGGAAGTCGACGTTATTGTCGGCATGCACGCCGCCGTTGAGGATGTTCATCATGGGCGTGGGCAGCAGATGGGCGTTGACGCCGCCCAGGTACTGGTACAGCGAAAGACCCGCCGACTCGGCAGCGGCGCGGGCGACGGCCAGCGACACGCCCAGGATGGCGTTGGCACCGAGCTTGGTCTTGTTGGGGGTACCGTCCGCGGCAATCAGCGCGGCATCGACGGCGCGCTGGTCGAAGGCGTCGAGGCCCACGACGGCGTTAGCGCACTCGTTATTGACGTGCTCGACGGCCTGCGAAACGCCCTTGCCCAGGTAGCGGCCCTTGTCGCCATCGCGCAGCTCGCATGCCTCAAAGGCGCCGGTCGAAGCGCCCGAAGGCACCATCGCGCGGCCGAAGCTGCCGTCCTCGAGCACGACCTCGACCTCGACGGTGGGGTTGCCGCGGCTGTCGAGTACCTCGCGACCGTAGACATCCAAAATATCGCTCATGTTGTCTCCCTCTCACTTGGAAACGGGTTGAATGCTTGGCGACACGGCTTGCACGCTACAGTGGCGCGCAGGTTCATAAGTTAGCCTTACCGCACTTTTTGCATTATGCCCTAAGTTAGCCAAGGGATACAATCTTTTTGAAAAATAATGGGGGCGATGAGAAAGTCCGTCCCGTCGCCCCCGCAGTCTTACTCCTCTGCCTTTGCGGCATCCCAGAGGTCATTGAGGCCGTGGGTCGAAAGCTCGGCCAGATCCACGTGGGCGTCGGCCGCCATCTGCTCCATCGCGGCCCAGCGGCGGCGGAACTTTGCCGTGCTCGCACGCAGGGCGCTCTCGGCGTCGATTCCCTCCTTGCGCGCAACGTTGACCAGGGCAAAGAGCAGGTCGCCAAACTCCATCTCGCGCTCGGGCGAGCCGGGAGCCTCGGCCTCAAACTCGGCACGCTCCTCGGCGACCTCGTCCCACACGTCCTGGACCGTCTCCCACTCAAAGCCCACGGCAGCCGCCTTGCGCGACACCTTCTGAGCCTGCATCAGCGCCGGCAGGTGCGTGGGCACACCGTCGAGCAGACCCTCGGGTGCGGCCCCGCCTGCCGCCACGGCCTGGTCTTTGGCGGCCTTCTCGGCAAGCTTGACCTCGTCCCAAATCTTGAGCACCTCGTCGGAGTTGTCGGCATCCGCATCGCCAAACACGTGCGGGTGACGACGGATGAGCTTGGCGTCGATATCGCGCGCCACATCGGCCAGCGAAAACTCGCCGGCATCCGCCGCAATCTGCGCATGCAGTACGACCTGCATGAGCACGTCGCCCAACTCCTCGCGCAGGTGTGCCGCGTCGTCGGCCTCGATGCAGTCGAGCGCCTCGTAGGCTTCCTCGATCATGTTCTTGCCAATGCTGCGGTGCGTCTGCTCGCGGTCCCACGGGCAGCCGTCGGGCTGACGCAGGCGCCAAATGGTCTGCACCAGATGCTGCAGCTCGGCCGACGCGTCTACCAGCGTGGACAGGTCGCGCGAGCCCTCGGCATTTTGCTGAGCCAGCTGCTCTGCCATGGTTATTCCTCCTCCAGGATCACGTGACGGAACGCGCCGTCCTCGTAGATGCCATAGCTGTGCGTACCGTCCTTGGGAATGCTCACGCTGCCGGGGTTGAAGAGCCACAGGCCCGGGTGCGCCTCGCTTGCCTCGTTAACCTTGATGTGCGTATGGCCGTAGACGAGCGCGGAGCCCTCGGGCAGCGCGGGCGCGTGATCAACGCTGTTATGCATGCCAGCGCCAAAGACGTGGCCATGCGTCAGGAACAGCTCGCGGCCGGTCTCGTCGAACAGCGTGGCGTAGTCGGCCATGACGGGGAAGTCGAGGACCATCTGGTCGACCTCGGCGTCGCAGTTGCCGCGCACCGCGATGATGCGGTCGGCCAGGGCGTTGAGCAGCGGAATCACACGCTTGGGGGCATAGTCGCGCGGCAGGTCGTTGCGCGGGCCGTGGTAGAGCAGGTCGCCCAGCAGCACGATGCGGTCGGGCTGCTCGGATTCGATGGCGGCGACCAGACGCTCGGTCCAGTATGCCGAGCCGTGAATGTCGGAAGCGATGAGGTATTTCATGGGGAGTCCTTTCGGTGTGGGGTTGATGGGGCTGGACGCGGGATGTCGCCGGCCGCGCTATTCAAATCGCAGTGCCGGGGCTTGTGCCGCCTGCATCACGCGCTGGAGCGGCACATTATGCTCGCGGGCAAGACGGGCGCAGTCCTCGTACTCGGGCGCCGCACGCTCACTGCCGTCGGGCAGGGTGGCTACTTTGACGGCCACCTCGCCCCAAGGCGTCGCTACCTGCTCAAAACGACGCGGCAGGCAGACGCGTTCCATCACCTGGCGACGAACGGCGTTGGTCGTGGTTTCCAAAAAGATAATCGTCTGCAGGCGTTCGATATCCTCATGCGAGCAAATCACCTGCAACTGCCATCCGGGGCGGCCCTTTTTGCAGTAGAGAGGCAACCAGTGCACCTCGCGGGCGCCTGCCTCGCGCAGGCGGTCGGCGGCATAGGCGAGTACCTCGGGCGACGCATCATCGATGTCGCACTCCAGCTTGACGATGGTTTCGGGCGCATCGGTCTCACGGGACAGCGGAGATGTACTTCCACGTTGCATACGGTCCGAATCCTTTCCGCACGGGCTCGTTTTATTCACCCAAACGCTAGCACATCGAACGTGGCACAGGCGTGACTTTCGTCCGTCGTCGCCCTTGCCCCTATCCAAACATGTACGTCAGCCTCCAAACATGTCATTTTTTGTCGGTTTTGGAGGCTGACGTACACGTTTTGGAGCGGGCCGCACACGATCAAAATTGCGCCCGCATTCCGTCCACCACAAAGTTCGCCGCACTCAACAATTTTGAACTTTCTACGCAGTTCAACGGCTAAAAATTACCCTCGGCATACTTAACCGCTGCACGATGTTACTCTAGTTGCATTTGGCTAACTAAGCGGCTGCCGACGACCCAGCCCGGCACCGTTACGGCATAGGAGGTTTCATGTTCGAGAAGCGGCTCTTCTCCCTGGTTCCGCAGGCAACGCCCTACATTATGGCAAGCGTCCTGTTTAAGTGGATCGCGCTCATGGCAAACATCACGGTGATGTGGATGCTTGCGCGCATCTTGGGCGGCATCGTCACGAACGGTCTTTCCGCCGCGCTCGCCGTCGATGCCCTCGCACAGGCGGCCTTGCCGCTCGCCGCCGCCATCATCGTGCGCGCCGCCTCCATCTACCTGGCCCAACGCGCCGGCGACAAGGCCGCGTTCGAGGCCGTCCGCCGCGTGCGCTCGCTCGTCTACGACAAGCTCACCGCACTCGGCCCCTCCTACACCGAAACCGTCCCCACCGCCGAGGCCGTCCAGACCAGCGTCGAGGGCGCCACGCAACTCCAGGTGTACTTTGGCGGTTACCTGCCGCAGCTCTTCTTTGCCGGTTTGGCACCCATCACGCTGTTTGTACTGCTCGTGGGCCAAGCGGGTCTTCCCGCCGCGCTACTGCTCGCCTGCGTTCCGGTCATCCCCGTCTCCATCATGATGGTCATGCGCAACGCCAAAAAGATCGGTGCCGAGTACTGGGGCAGCTATGTCGATCTTGGCGGCATGTTCCTGGAGGCCGTGCAGGGTCTCACCACCCTTAAGGTGTATCAGGCCGACCGCGACTGGCACGAGCGCATCAACGCCGAGTCCGAGCGTTTCCGCACAGCGACCATGCGCCTGCTGGTGATGCAGCTGCGCTCCATTTGCGTTATGGACCTGGTCGTCTATATGGGCGCCGCGCTCGGCATTATCGTGGCCGCACTGCAGCTCGCCACGGGCAAGATCGGCTTTGAGGCTGCCTTCCTCATCGTCTTTCTGTCACAGGAGTTCTTTTTGCCTATGCGCCGCCTGGGATCGCTGTTCCACACGGCCATGAACGGCATGGCCGCCTCGCGCCGCATGTTTGGCATTTTGGATACGCCCGAGCCCGAGCGCGGCGATGTTGAGCTTGATGGTCGCGGCGATATCGAGCTCGCAGGCGTGAGCTATGCCTACGGCGACCGCACCGTGCTGGACAGCGCCAGCGCGACCATTGCGCACGGCTCGCTCGTGGCACTCGTGGGCGAAAGCGGCGGCGGCAAGTCCACGCTCGCGGGGATTATCGCGGGCCGCAAGGACGCCTACCGCGGCAGCGTGCGCATCGGCGGCGTCGAGCTGCGCGATGTCACGGCCGCCTCACTCATGCGCGCCGTCACGCTGGTGCCCACCAACGGCTACCTGTTTGCCGGCACCCTGCGCGACAACCTGCTGCTCGCCCAGCCCAACGCCACCGACACCGAGCTTTTGCGCGCGCTCGACCGCACGCGCGTGGCGGCCTTTGTGCGGGCCAACGGCGGGCTCGACATGGTGATTAACGAGGGTGGCACCAACCTTTCGGGCGGCCAGCGCCAGCGCGTGTGCATGGCCCGCGCCCTGCTGCACGACTCGCCGATCTATGTGTTTGACGAGGCTACGAGCAACGTCGATGCCGCAAGCGAGGCCGCGATCGGCGAGGTCATCGCGTCGCTTGCCGGCGGGCACACTGTAATCGTGGTGGCACACCGCCTGTCGACGATCGTGGACGCCGATCAGATCCTGGTGCTGGAACGCGGCCGCATTGCCGAGCGCGGCACCCATGATGAGCTCCTGTCGGGCGCGGGCGCCTATGCGCGCATGTGGAGCAGCCAGGAGCAGCTCTCGGCATATACGTATGCGGAGGGTGATGCCGAGGATGCCGGCGCGGTTGAGGCTGTTGACAGCAGCGCTGCCTGTACCGATGGCCTCAACGGTGCTGGCTCGTCTTCCGCTGCCGCGGCCACTGACTCCGGCCGCGCCCGTCGCTCGGCACCGTCCATCATGTGGCGCATGATGGGGCTCGTCCGACCGCTTGCCGGCTGGCTTGTGCTAGCCGTCGCGCTGGGCAGCATTGGCATGCTCACCGCCGCGTTCGTGCCGGCCTTTGGCGCCCTTGGCCTTATGGCCGCGCTGGGCCGCAACGCCTTGGGGCTTGGTCTGATCGCAGCATGCGCGGCCTGCGCCGCCTGCGGCATCGCACGCGGGCCGCTCCACTACGGCGAGCAGCTCTGCAACCATTACATCGCATTCCGTCTGCTCGCGCACGTTCGCGACCTGGTGTTTGGCGCCCTGCGCCAGCTCGCCCCCGCCAAGCTCGAGGGCCGCGGCAAGGGCGAGCTCGTGAGCCTGGTCACCTCGGATATCGAGCTGCTCGAGGTCTTCTACGCGCACACCATCTCGCCCATTGCCATAGCTCTGGTCTGCACCGTTGTGTTTGAGGGCTTTTTGCTGGCTGTGAGCCCCGAGCTCGCGGGCATCGCGCTCGTGGCCTACGCGGTCCTGGGCGTGCTGCTGCCCCTGACCTCGGCCAAGGCATGCGGCACCACCGGCCGCCAGAGCCGCGAGGGCGCCGGTAAGCTGGGCGCCTTTGTACTCGACAGTCTGCGCGGCGCGGGCGAGACCATCCAGTTTGCCGGTGGCACCGATCGCAGCCGTGCCCTGGGCAAGCTGACCGAGCAAGTCGGCGCCGTGGACGCGCGCCTCGAGCGCCGCCAGGCGGTCAGCGAGGCCGTAGCCGATGCGCTTATTCTTGTGGCTAATCTGGTGATGCTCGGGCGTGCGCTGCAGCTGGTGGCTGCGGGAACGATTGACTTTGCCGCAGCGTTTGTCGCCGTCTTTACCTTTGTGTCGTCGTTTGGCTCGGTGATGGCCGTGAGCCGCCTGGGCGCCTCACTGCAGGAGACGCTCGCCTCGGGCGCACGCGTGCTCGATTTGCTCGACGAGCAGCCCCAGTGCGCCGAGGTCGCCGATGGACAGAACGTTGAGTTTGCCGGCGCCGCAGCCGAGCATGTGAGCTTTAGCTATGTGGGCGGCGTGGACGCGGGCGGTGCGGGCGCCACAGAGCAGGTCGCGAACGACACCGCTGCGAGTCTCATCCTCGACGACGTGACCTGCACCTTTGCGCCCGGTACCATGACCTGCATCATGGGGCGCTCGGGTTCGGGCAAGTCGACGCTGCTTAAGCTGCTCATGCGCTTTTGGGACCCCGCAGCCGGCACCATCACGGTGAGGGGCGTCGATGCCCGCCACATCAACACGGCGAGCCTGCGCAGCCACGAGGCCTATATGACCCAGGACACGCATCTGTTCTGCGGCACCGTACGCGAGAACCTGCTGGTCGCGCACGCCAACGCCACCGATGCCGAGCTGCTCGACGCTTGCCGCTCCGCCTCACTCACCACGCTCATCGACCGTCTGCCGCAGGGACTCGACACGCCCGTTGCCGAGCTGGGCGACTCGCTTTCGGGCGGCGAGCGCCAGCGCATCGGCCTTGCGCGCATCTTCCTCAACGACGCACCCTTCATCTTGCTCGACGAACCCACCAGCGCGCTCGATGCTCTCAACGAGGCGTCCGTGATGCAGGCAATCGACGAGCTCAAGCGCCGCGGCAAGACCATTGTGCTCGTGAGCCACCGTGCCAGCACCTGCGCGTTTGCCGATTTCTCGCTTTCGGTCGAGCACGGGAGGCTGAGCTAATGGCGCGCCCAGTCGACACACCGGAGCTAGCACGCAAACGTGAGCGTGAGGCCCAAATGGTGTCGCAGATGATTGCGCTGTGGTGTCGTGGGCATCATGGCGGCGGGCATGTGGTCGAACAGGCTGGCGGCGATGAGTCCGTGCGCGTGAAACTCGGCCTTCGAACCATTACGCTCTGCCCCGAATGCGCCGAGCTGCAGAAATACGCCATCGCGCGCATTGAGCACTGCCCGCACATGGGCACCAAGACATTTTGCTCGGCATGTCCTTCGCATTGTTACCGGCCTGCCATGCGCGAGAAGATCCGCGAGGTCATGCGCTGGTCGGGACCGCGCATGATCCGCTATCGCCCCATCACCGCCGTGAGACACGCGATGGTAACGGTGCAGGCCAAACGCGCGGCGGCACGAAGCAAGTAGTCGCCGGCGCCGGCACGCGCCGCCTGCCCTTTCCAGTCGGTTTCGACTTGCGGCGTTCCCGGCGCGCCAGGGACCGCGCCGTTACAATGGAGCGGATTCGCTTGACGCAAAGGAGTCGCCATGCCCGCCTGCCCGCTGGTCGATTGCCATACTCATACCTCGTTCTCGGACGGGCACGCCTCGTTCGAGGACAACGTCCGTGCCGCTGCTGCCGCCGGCTGCCGCGTCATGGTCTCGACCGACCACCTTACCCTGCCCGCCAGTATGGATGCTAACTGCGAGGTGCAGGTCGTCGAGGGCGACTTGCCGGCACATCGTTTGGCCTTTGAGGACGCCCGCAAACTCGCCGCGCAGATTGCGCCGGAGCTCACCTTTATCTACGGTTTTGAATGCGATTGGTACGAGGGCTGCGAGCCCTTGGTAGAGCACTGGTCCCAGGGCGCCGTCGTACGTCTGGGCAGCGTGCACTGGATTGGCAACCCGGGCGATATTGCGGCAGGCGCCGCGGGCACGGCAGGGACAGAGGACGTCGCGCGCCCCGATACACCCGATTCCCTTTGCGGTTGGATCGACGACGATACCAACCTGCATGTTTGGGAAAACTTAGGCGTGCGCGGCGTGTGGGAGTGCTACGTCGACGACTGGTGCCGTGCTTGCGAAAGCTCACTCAACTTTGACGCGATGGCCCATCCCGACCTGGTCATGCGCTTTTCGAAGGACGGCCTTGCACCCGACTTTGACCCCGCGCCGTTTTGGGAGCAGATAGCCGAATGCGCCCACGATACGGGTCGCCGCGTTGAGGTCTCGACCGCCGCACCGCGCAAGGGGCTCGACGATTACTACCCCGCGACCAGGCTGTTGCGCCGCTTCGCCCATGCCGAGGTGCCCATCACCTTTGGCTCGGACGCGCACCGCGCCTGCGACATCTGCTGGAACATCCGCGAGGCCCAGGCCCACGCCTACGACTGCGGCTACCGGGCCTTCGATATCCCCCACCCCACCGGCGAATGGGAATCCACGCCCCTCGCCTAACTAGTCGTTTAAGAACGTCCCCAATGACTAGTGGCGGCGGGCGTTGAGTTCGCCGGCCAGTTCGTCGAGGGTGATGCCGTAGCGCTCGAGCGTCACGAGCAGGTGGTAGATCAGGTCGCCGGCCTCGTAGCGGATGTGATCGTGGTCGTTATCCTTGCAGGCCATGATCACCTCGCTCGCCTCCTCGGCAAGCTTCTTGAGAAGCTCGTCCTCGACGTCGGTCAGCAGACGCGCGGTATAGCTCTCCTGCGTCGGCGCATCGCGACGGCCGTGAATCACCTCGGCCAGTCCCGTCAGCGTCTCACCGATGTTTCCCGGCTGCACGTTAGCTGTTCTGACTCCCATGGTTATTTCCTCTCGTTACTGCAGCGTAAAGTAGGTACCGGTCTCATCGAACCGAGGCTTTGCGCCCTTTTTCTCAAAGAACTCGACGATGACGGCATGGGCCTCATTGAGCCTTTCCTTCTCGGCCTCGAGCCAAAGCGACTGCGCCCCGCAGGCATCAGTCAGGTGCACGCGGCATGGCACGCCCGCGCGGAGGAGCTCGGTGTTGCATTCGGCGACCTCGAACGGCGTCACGACTTTCATCGCACTCCCCCTTCCACGCGCTTAAAGAAGCAGGTACGGTTGCCGGTATGGCAGGCCGGGCCCGGTGAGTCCACCTTGACCAGCAGCGTATCGCTATCGCAGTCGGCCCAGAGCTCCTTGACCTCCTGCATGTTGCCACTCGTCGCGCCCTTGTTCCAGAGCTCCTGACGGCTGCGACTCCAAAACCACGTGGTCCCGGTCTTGAGCGTCAGCCCCACCGATTCCTCGTTCATCCAAGCAACCATAAGCACCTCACCGGTGTCATGCTGCTGAACCACGCAAGGAATCAGCCCGCGGGCGTCGTACGTAAGTTTTGAAGGATCGGTTATCTCTTCCATTTCTCTCCCCAAATTCAAACTTCGCAGGTCGGCGAGGGTTGTCCAGGTGCCCGAGATTCCGAGCGACAAGCCCGACGACGCGTACTTAAAGTACGCGAGGAGGGTTGGAGCCGGAAGGTCGGGCGCCTGGGCAAGCCGCAGCGCTAGAAGTCCAACCTGACAGGGATGCCTTGAGAGGCCATATACTCTTTGACTTCGCGAATGCTGAAGGTTCCAAAGTGAAAGACGCTCGCCGCCAGCACAGCATCGGCCTCGCCCTCAATCACACCCTCGGCAAAATGCTCGAGCGTACCCACGCCGCCGCTCGCGATGACGGGGATTGGTACCGCGCGCGCCACGGCGCGGGTGAGCGCCAAATCGAAGCCGGCCTTGGTGCCGTCGCGATCCATGCTGGTCAGTAGGATTTCGCCGGCGCCACGACGAACCGCCTCCTCGGCCCACGCCACCGCGTCGATACCCGTAGCGTTGCGGCCGCCCGCCGTAAAGACCTCCCACTTATCGGCGCCCGGCTCCCCGGGCAGCCCCACGCGCTTGGCATCAATCGCCACGACCACGGCCTGGCTACCAAACGCCGCGGCAGCCTGGCTGATCAGCGACGGATCGCGCACGGCCGCCGAGTTGAGCGACACCTTGTCGGCACCGGCGGCAACCATGGTGCGCATGCCCGCCAGGTCGCGAAAGCCGCCGCCCACGGTATAGGGAATGGCCAGCTCCTCGGCCGCATGCGCCGCCATCTCGATAGTCGTCGCACGGTTGTCGCTCGTGGCGGTAATGTCCAGGAAGACAACCTCGTCCGCACCCTCGCGGTCGTAGGCACGTGCCAGCTCCACCGGGTCGCCCGCATCGCGCAGGCTCACAAAGTTGACGCCCTTGACCACACGGCCGTCCTTGACGTCTAGGCAGGGAATCACGCGCTTGGTAAGCATGGGCTACTCCTCCCCTCGGGCGGCGACCAGCGCCTGGGCCAGCGTAAAGTTGCCCTCGTAGAGTGCACGGCCGGTAATAGCGCCTTCAATCGCGCCCTCACCCACCGCGGCCAGCGCGCGGATGTCATCGAGCGTCGAGATGCCGCCCGAAGCCACGACGGGAAAGCCCGCGACCTCGGCCACATGGCGATACACCGCCACATCGATGCCCGTCTGCATGCCATCGCGCGCGATGTCGGTATACACCAGATGCTTAAAGCCCAGCTCGGAAAGCTGCGCCACGGCATCGTCGAGCGCCACGCCCGTGCCGTCGCGCCAGCCGTTCACCTTGACTTGGCCATCGCGCGCGGCGATGTCTGCCACCAGCAGCTCGCCAAAGCCGCGGGCGGCCACCTCGGCAAAACCCGGCTCGGTCACGAGCACCGTGCCCAACGCGATGCGGCGCGCGCCGTAGCCCGCCAGTTCATCGATGCGCGCGAGCGAGCGAACGCCGCCGCCCACGTCCACGGACAGGCCGTCGACGCCGCAGATAGCCTTAATCGCCGCCGAGTTGGCAGCGCACGTGTCCTCGTCCTCGCCAAAGGTAGCGGACAGGTCAACGACGTGCACCCAGCTCGCGCCCTGCTCGGCAAACGAGCGGGCAACGGCCATGGGGTCGTCGGAATATACCTTGCAGCGGCTGCGGTCGCCGCGCTCCAGGCGCACGACCTTGCCGCCGATCAGATCGATTGCGGGAAACAGGATCATCGGCCAACCTCCTCGACGATGTTGACGAAGTTCTTAAGGATGCGCTGACCCAGCGCGGAGGATTTCTCGGGATGGAACTGGCAGCCCCACACGTTGCCATGGCGCACGATGCACGGGAAGCTCCGCGTATAGTGCGTGCGCGCCAGCACATCGGCGGCATCGGCGTCGTCGGCCACCGCGTAGCTGTGGGTGAAGTACATGTTGGCGCCCTCGGCAAAACCGGCGAGCAGCGGGTCGGCCGCACCGGCGGGCGTCATGTGCACCTGGTCCCAGCCCACGTGCGGCACCTTCAGGCGGCTCGACTCCAGGCGCGTGCACGAGCCGCGCATGATGCCCAGGCCATCGACCCAGGGACCACCAGCCTGCTCGGAGGCATCGTCGTCCGCGTCCGCGTCCTCGTTCGCAGGCACGCCCTCGTTGCCGCGCTCAAAAAACAGCTGAAGGCCCAGGCAGATGCCGAGCAGCGGAGTTCCGGCGGCAACGGCATCGAGCACGGCCACCTCCTCGCCGCTCTGACGCATAAAGGCGATCGCGTCATAGAACGCACCCACGCCCGGGATGACCAGGCCGTCGGCGTTGCGGATCTGCTCCGGATCGTCCGACGTGCAGGCGGCAGCACCGGCGCGCGCAAGCCCGCGCACGACGCTCGACAAGTTGCCCTTGTGGTAGTCGACCACCACGATCTTCGGTTCGCCCACGCGACCCCTCCACTTCTCATCATCCAAAACCACCACAAAGAGGACAGGCATCTTCGTGGTGGTTTTACCCTTGTGACGGTTACAGCGAGCCCTTGGTGCTGGGGATGCCCTGCACGCGGGGATCGAGCTCGCAGGCGTGGCGCATCGTGCGGCCCACGGCCTTAAAGGCGGCCTCGATAATGTGATGCGAGTTGCCGCCCGCCAGCTCGCGCACATGCAGCGTGAGTTTGGCGTCGCGCGCAAAGGCGTAGAAGAACTCGACGGCCAGCTCGGTATCAAAGCTGCCCACGCGCTCGGTGGGCACGGGCAGCTCGCAGTAGGCCTGCCCGCGGCCCGAAATATCAACAGCAGCCATCACAAGCGTCTCGTCCATGGCGATCGCCGCGTCGGCAAAGCGCGTAATGCCCGCCTTGTCGCCCAGAGCCTGGCAAAACGCCTCGCCCAGCACAATACCCGTGTCCTCGACGGTGTGGTGCGCATCGACCTCCACGTCGCCCACCGCGTGCACCGTCAGATCGAACAGGCCATGACGGCCAAAGGCGTTGAGCATGTGGTCGAAAAACGGTACGCCGGTCGAGATATCGCACACACCAGATCCGTCCAGGTCGAGCTTTACGACAATGTCGGTCTCGCCCGTCTTGCGGGTTACCTCGGCATAGCGGTCCATCTACATCTCCCCCTTCACCAGCGCGGCAAACGCAGCCAGCACCTCGTCGTTTTCCTGCGGGGTACCCACGGTAATGCGCAGACAGTCCGCGAGCCCCGGCGCGTAGCTAAAGTCGCGCACCAAAATTGAATACTCGTCGCGCAGGAGCTCGCGCACGCGCGTGGCATGCGGCGTGCGCACGAGCACAAAATTCGCTGCACTCGGCCATGTCTCCACGGGCAGGCCCTCGGCAGCCATTGCGCACAGGGCGCACAGCTCGCGTTCGCGCTCGGATGCAACCTGTGCCACCACGGGCGCGTACGCATCGCGGGCACGCACGCAGGCAAGTGCTGCCGCCTGGCTCAGCACGTTGACCGAATAGATCTGGCGAATCGCCGCGAACACGTCGATGACCTCGGGCGCCGCGATCACATAGCCCAGACGCGTTCCGGCGGCGCCAAACGCCTTGGACAGCGTATGTAGAATCACCAGGTTGGGATGCTCGCTGATAAGCCCCTGCGCCGTGGTGGCCGCGCCAAACGAATCGTCGGCAAACTCCACGTAGGCCTCGTCGACCATCACCATGCCGGGGCAGGCATCGCACAGGGCCGCGACAAAGTCGAGCGGAGCAACGTCACCCGTGGGATTGTTGGGCGAGGTCACGATTGCCAGGTTGCACTCGGGTGCGGCCGCGAGCACAGCTGCCTGGTCGAGCTCAAAAGTTGCCGGGTCGCGCCACACGTCGCGCACCTCGGTCTGGCACAGAGACGCAAAGAACGCATACTCGCTAAAGCACGGCGGGCAGTTGAGCAGGGTCCTCCCCGCGCCGCCAAACGTCAGCAGGCAGTTATAGAGCAGCTCGTCACCGCCGTTGCCCACGCAGATATTCTCGCGCGTCACGCCATGCCAAGCGGCAAGCTCGTCGCGCAGGTCGTTGGACATGGGGTCGGGATAGCGGTTGAGCGGCGTGGCGGCAAACGCCGCATCAACCGCCTCGCGCACGCCGGCCGGCACGGGGTAGGTGTTCTCGTTTGCCGAAAGGTTGATGCGCGTGGGCGTAAAGTTGGGATCGTAGGGCTCGATGCCTGCCAGATAGGGCTGGACGAGCTCCTTCATGCGCGGCGTGAGTTCGGCCATATTAGGCCTCCCCGCCGGTTACGCCAGCGCCATCTGCGCCTGCAGCCGCCAGGTCCACGCCCTCGGCAGCCGTCGCCACGGCGTCGCCCGGCCAGGCAACCTTGGTCAGGTCGGCCGCGGCGAGCGACTCGGCGCTCACGGCATCCTCGCCCTGCTCCAACACGCGGCGGCGCAGTGCGGCCGAAAGCGCGTGCGCCCACAGGCCCTCGGCCTCGGCCAGGCGCTGCGTAGCGGGAGCATCGGAGAGCAGGCCCTCGGGTGTATAGCAAATGACACTCGAGCGCTTGACGAACTCTTCGACCGAAAGCGGGTTGGAGAACATGGCCGTGCCGCCGGTCGGCAGCGTGTGATTGGGGCCGGCAACGTAATCGCCGAGCGGCTCGGAGCTCCAAGCGCCCACAAAGATGGCGCCGGCGTTGCGAATGCCGCCGAGCAGGCCCATCGCATCCTTGCAATGCAGCTCAAGGTGCTCGGGCGCCACGGTGTTCACTGCCTCGACGGCAGCCGCCATGTCGGCGGCCACCACGATGGTACCTTCGTTGTCGAGCGAGGCACGCGTGATCTCGGCACGCGGGGACTGTGCCACCAGGATGTCGATACCTGCCTCAACCTCACGCGCAAACTGCTCGTCGCAGGTCACCAGATAGCAGGCCGCCAGCGGATCATGCTCGGCCTGGGCCATCAGGTCGGCCGCGACCACCATGGGCTTGGCCGTGGCGTCGGCCAGCACGCAGACCTCGGAGGGACCGGCGACCATATCGATACCCACATCACCCGAGACAATCTGCTTGGCAGCGGCGACAAAGGCGTTACCCGGGCCGGTAATCTTGTCGACACGCGGAATGGTCTCGGTACCGTACGCCAGCGCGGCCACGGCCTGGGCGCCGCCCACCATATAGATTTCGTCCACGCCGCCGAGCTTGGCCGCCGCGAGCGTATAGGGGCTAATCAGACCATCTTTTTGCGGCGGGGTCACCATGACCACGCGCTCAACGCCGGCGACCTTGGCGGGAACGGCGTTCATAAGCACGGTGGAAGGGTACTGCGCGCGACCGCCCGGTACATAGATGCCGGCCGCCGCGAGCGGGGTCACCTTAACGCCGAGCATCGTGCCGTCCGGGCGCGTGGTAAACCAGCTCTGCTCGACCTCGCGCTGGTGGAACTCGCGAATCTGGCGTGCAGCCTTTTCGAGCGCCGCGACAAAAGCGGGATCGAGGCCTTCGAGCGCGGCATCGATCTGCTCTTGCGGCAGACGGAAGCTCTGCAGATCAACGCCGTCAAAACGCTGACAGTAATCGCGCACCGCGGCATCGCCGTTGGCGCGCACGTTGGCCACGATATCGCGGGCGGCGTCGACGATATTTTGCGGCAGCACGCCCTTACGGTTGAGCTGGTTGGTAACGAGGCGCTCACCGGGAGCAAGCTTGATGGTCTTCATTTCGGTATCCCCTATCGGTCGAGGTTGTGTTCGAAAAACGAGAGACCGGGCGGCGGCGCCAGTCGGCCCGCCGCCCGGACGTTGGGGCGCCCGTGCGTGCTCGCGCTATTGTGCCGAGCCCGCAACGGGCTCAAAATACTTGTCCTTAACAGCCGCGGCCAGGCGATCTGCCAGATTGCGTACGCGCGGGTCCAGACGTGCGGCGCCCGGATTGACAAAGAAGCGGGCCGTGCAGTCCATGATGCGACCAGTAATAACGAGGTCGTTATCGCGCAGCGTGGCGCCCGTGGCGGTAATATCCACGATGCGATCGGTCATGCCAACGATGGGGCCCAGCTCGATGTTGCCGTGCAGCGAAACGATGTCGGCGTTCACGCCGCGCTCGGCATACCAGGTGCTCGCGATGCGCGGATACTTGGTGGCCACGCGAAGCGACCCGCGACGGGCATAGTTGCGCTCGGCCTGACCAGCGCGCCACGCGGGCTCTGCCTCAATGAAAGTGCACAGGCCGTAACCCAGATCGACCAGCTGCAGCAGGTTGAGGTCTGCCTCGATAAGCGAGTCCCAACCGCAGATGCCGCAATCGGCACCGCCGCAGCCCACAAAGGCGGGCGCATCGCTGGGACGCACGATGACAAACTCGATATCTCCGACCGCGCCCTCACCGGCACGCGTGTCGCGGCCGCGCACGATTAGGTGACGGCCCGGATCGCGCAACTCAGAGACGTCCAGGCCCGCGGCTTCGAGCACGTCGAGCGTGTCGGCCTTGAGCGAGCCCTTGGGCACGGCGATGCGTAGCGGGCCCTCGGCGCCACGGCCCACGGCGTGGTCGCCATCGGGGGCGGCGTCCTCGGCCGAGGTGCGCGCGGCCTCCAGACGCTCGAGCGAAAAGGCGAAACCCGCCGCCGGCACCTCGATGCCGTCGCCAAATGCGCCGGTAAAGATGGAGTCGTAGCGGCCGCCCGAACCGACCGGGTCAGGCAGGCCGCCGGCATAGGCCTTAAAGACCAGGCCCGTGTAGTAATCGAAAGAGTTCATGATGGAGAAGTCGAACGACAGCACCTGGGCGTCCCCGGGAGCCAGGCCCTCGACCAGAGCACGCAGCTCACGCGTGAGCGGCGCGACAATGCCCGCCGCCGCCAGCAGCGCATCGACGCGGTCGAGTACCTCGGCGCCGCCGTGCAAGCGCGGCAGCTCGCTAATGGCAACCTTGACGGCATCGGACTCGGCGCTTGCCGCCACGCGGGCATCGAGGCCCACAAAGTCGTTGGCGTGCACGCAGTGCAGGGCCTCGGCAGCCAGCTCGCGATCCTCGCACGCCGCGAGCAGCTCCTTAAACGGACGCACGCTACCTGCGATAATGCGCGCATCGGGCAGCGCCAGCTTGCGCACCGCCTCGGCCACGAGCGAGACAATCTCGACATCGCCCGCGGTGTCGCCCGCACCGATAAGCTCAAAGCCCAGCTGTGTAAACTGGCGCGAGCCGCCGGCATTGCGCTGACACTCGCGAACCACCGGCGCCTCGTAGCGAAGGCGCAGGGGCAGGTCGGCCGCGCGCATGCGGGTCGAAACCAAACGCACGATCGGCAGCGTGTTGTCGGGACGGACCACCAGCAGGCGACCGTCGTCATCAAAGAGCTTAAACGGCGTGTCCGCAATGCGGCCGCCTTCCTCGAGCGAACCCTTGTCCTCGAGCAGCGGCGTCTCGACCGGAAGGTAATGATGCTCCCCGAAGCAGCCCTTCACCGTCAGCGCAATCTCCTCGCGCGCCTGAGCCTCCTCGGGCAATATGTCCCGGAATCCCCACGGTGTGGCCGTCATCTGGTGAGCCTCCTCATGCTGTGTTTCATATAGAGCAGAAGACCGGCGTAGCTCCGCCGGTCTTCTGGGTACTTTAGCATACTAGAGTGCTTGCGGGGAAAATCCGTCGCAGCCGCTCACACCGTATTCATCTGGAAACATAGGGTAGGTTGCCGCAGCCCGACCCCACCTAGGCGCCAATCGCACGACGATACTCTGCCATTACCTGCGCATCGGCAGCTGCGGGGTCGGCAAAATAGCGCCCGTCATAGGTCTCGGCCGAAACAACTCCGCGATAGCCGCGCGCCACCAGCCTATCCAGGTCGGCGCGCATATCGCGGTCGCCGTCACCCCAGGCAAGATGCGTCGTGCCATCTGCCGCAACATCGACAAAATGCACGTGGGCGACATCATCGCCAAGCAGATCGAAATAATCGTCGATGGTATCCCCCGCCACCGCCATGGCGCCCATATCCAGACACGCCTTAAGTGCCGGATGGTCAACTGCCTCGATCATGCGCTTCGTGTCGGCCGCCGAGTTCACGATTATCGACTCAACCGGTTGTAGAGCCTCGAGCACCAGTCGCACGCCGCGTTCTCCCGCATGCTCGGCAATCGCACGCAGCATCGAGGCACTGCGACCCCACGCGTCCTCGATCGGCTCGTTCAAAAATGCCCAGCCGCTCGAGACCATGACCTGCTCGGCTCCAAGTTCCGCCGCGATATCTACAACGTTCTTAAAGTACGCGAGCGTGCGGGCACGCGCCTCATTCCCGCGCGCCGCGATATTCCACGGCTTGGGGTTGTTCTGTTCGGGACAAAGTCCCACAATCCGAACCCCATACCGCTGTGACAGCTCCCGCACCTGCTCGATCGAATCGTATCCATGGCAATCGACATACAGATGCATCGCCCCGGTCCAAAGCTCGCAACACGTGTAGCCCGAGGCCGCTGCCGAGGAAAAGAATTCCTCAAGGTCAAAATAACGATGGCTGATATTCATGACGGCAAGCTGCGGATACCCCATCTTGTCCACCTTTCGGCAAAAGGGCGCCGCAGCACAATGTGCGCGACGCCCCCTCTTACATTGTTTTAATTATGACGGATGCCCTACTGAACACCAAGCACTCCAAAGAACGCGCCGGCGATACTCACGAGTAGAATCACGAGCATGATGAGCAGCGGATTCATCTTCTTCTTGAGCATGAGATAGACAATTCCAAACAGCCCCATCGTGACAAAGCCCGGGAAGATTCCGTTGAGCAGCTCGGCGAGCGTCTGAGCGCCATCGCCCGCGCCGACCATGAGCGGAATGTCCACGGTGACCATCTCCATGGTCATAGCACCGATCACCATGGCGCCCATGATAGAGGCCATCTTGACGATCGTGTCCATAATGCCCGATTCCTGGACCTTGCTGATCATGTCCGAGCCAAAGCGATATCCCACAAACGTCAGCAGGTAACGGATGATGTAGTGAGGAACGTTGAACACGAGCAGGAACAAAATCGGGCCAAGAATAGAGCCCTGCAGCGCCAGCGACGTGCCGACACCCGTTGCCAAAATTCGCAGCGTGCCCCAGTAGAAAGCATCGCCCACGCCGGACAGCGGCCCCATCAAAGCAAGCTTGACATTAGAGATCGCGCTCGTGTCAAAGCTATCGTCAGTAGCGTTGACCTCCTCCATTGCAGCGGCGATGGACATGGGAAGCGTCGAGATGTACGGCGTGACGTTATAGAGCTCCATATGGCGCTTAAGGGCGGCCTTAAAGTCCGCATCCTGCGGATACAGCTTGCGAAGGATCGGCATAAGGGCCCACATAAAGCCGATATGGCCCATACGCTCGTAGTTCCAGGAATGCTCATAGGGAATCGAGCGCCAGAACAGCTTCTTAAGGTCTGCGCGGGAAATCAGCCCGTCGTAAGAAGACTCAAACTTAAAGCTCATCGAACCCACTCCCAATCGCAGGATCCTCGGTTGCCGCTGCGGGCTGCTCCGCTTTTTTCTTATCACCCAAAACCGTCATCGCGACGACGATGATCGCGGCAAAGATCGCCACACCCGTCGTGCTAATGCCAAAGTAGGCGACGAGGAAGAAGCCAGCGAAGAAGAACGGAGCCACTGTTTTGTTCATAATCATCTGCGCCAGCATCGCAAAGCCGAGTGCGGGCAAGAAGGCGGCGGCGACATCCATGCCGGTCTGAACGAAATCGGGGATGATGTTGAGCAGGCTGGCAACAGCATCGGCACCAAAGAAGAATGCCAGGGGAATAATCAGCAGGCCGCACCAGCTCTGCGCGTAACCGGCGATGAGCATGTTGCGCGTGATGGCCTTGGTGTCTCCGTCCTCGACGTTTTTGTCGATACGGTGCACCAGCAGCAGCATGACCGGTTGGCCCAGGGCCGTGTCGAGCGCCAGGACGATCGTGGCGATAGGAATACCCAGGGTCAGGGCCGCCGAAGCGTCCGCGCCGGCCTGCATGGCAAGAGATACGCCCAGGATAGTGCCGGAAATCGTATCGGGCGGGTTATAGGCGCCGACCGAGATGGCGCCGACCATGGCAAGCTCCATCGTGGCGCCCATGATCGTGCCGGTCACCATGTCGCCCATGACAAGGCCAACCAGAGGTCCGAGCACGATCGGGCGCTGGAGGTAGCTCGTGCCCGTCAGCCACTCGGAATAACCCAAAAGGGCAATAAGGAAAATCAGGATTGTCTTGATAACCATGACGGCCCCTAACCGATGACCTTCGCGGCGTCAGTCTTCGCATCTGCCGGAATCATCTGAATGAACAGTTCATAGCCCTCGCCGAGCAGCTCCTTCACGTAGGCCTCGTTCTCGGGCGTGAGGAACACGCTCGTCGAGACCTGGCGGGCATTCTCGCTAAAGGCAACGTTGCCGAGGTTGATCTTCTTGACTCCCATCGCCTTGGCGACGGCACCGGCCTGCTGAATCGTCTCGCAAACCACGAAGAGTTTGTACTTATCGGTCACACCGCTCTGGAGCGCCTTGACAGCATCCTCGGTGTTTTTGACGACGACCTTGCATCCTTCGGGCTTTGCAAGGGACAGGGCCTGCAGACGAAGCTTGTCATTGAGGACCGTGTCGCTCACTAACAGGATGCAGTCGGCACCCAGAGCCGAGGTCCAGCTAACGGCAACCTGGCCGTGAAGCAGTCGATAATCTACACGAATCATCTGAATCATGATGTGCTCCTAACGATTAAAACTCATCGAGTTCGGCCTGCCCCAGCAGGTCGTTGACGTACTTGACCTTAGTGTCGTCCGCCTCGACGATCTGGCGAATGGCCTCGTCGATCGGAGTGGAATCGGGTACGAACAGCAGCTGAATAAGGAGTGGCAAGTTCATATTGGTCACGAGGTGCGTGTTGGGACGCGTCTGGACGATCTTGGTGAACTCGTTGTTGACGCTGCCGCCAAAGAGGTCAGTGCACACGACAACTTCGTCGTCCGCGGCAAAGCCGTCCAGAATCGCTGCAGCCTCCTTGGACAGGTCCTCGTTTCCGTCGACATACATAGAGAGCGCATGGACGTTTTCGCGCTCACCGGAAAGCAGGCCGATGCTCTCGACGATTCCAGACGCGAAATGAGCATGGGACGCCACGATAAACTGCCTCATTCGATCCCCTTCCTAGCGAATTTCGGCATAAAAATGCCCGGACGCATGCGCCCGGGCAGGGTGCTTCTTAAATGAGTGGTCAACTATTAGTAGTCGAACTGGTGATAGTAGCGACGGTAGTTGAGGTTGTGCTTGGTGACCGTCTCGTAGTAAGCGGCAAGGCGATCGGTGATCAGCGAGGAAAGGATCCACGGAGACACGATGACGCGGAACTCGTCGTCAAGGCCGGGGAT
>NZ_QRJA01000008.1:0-87708 GCF_003471405.1 Collinsella sp. AM20-15AC | reverse complement strand
GGCCGAGGCCGCCTCGATCAATTTGCGAAAGAATCTTGACGGTACCGTTCTTCTCAATGACGATGAGCATGCTCCTAATAATTTCTACTCGGAATCAGTTAAGTTCTACCCAATCTATATAAAAAGAGGGTCAAACGAGCTATTTGAAGAGGCTGAAGGTTATTACGACCTAAACGATACTGATGCAAACGTTGGCGTCTATGATTTGGGAAAGGAAGAGATTATTAGCTCGATCGCCTTCCCCTTCGGCGGTGGATACCTCAAAGACATCTCACATGACGGTAAGGCCCTGCTCGGAGTAAGCACAGATGGTGACAAACGCTCGGTATGCCTAGCTGATGCAAAAACCGGAGCAAAGAGCGAGTTTGGCTCTCATTGGTCCGATCTTTGGTTCATGGACGGTGATCGTAGGATTTTGGAAACCTATAACGATGAAAACGACCCCGCAACGGTCCACGTGAACATCTATAAGTCCAATATCCCCCATTCGCTGCCTGAGGATGTGCTGTACTTTGTCCAGAATCATCTACCATTTGTCATTTGCGGCGGCGTGGCGATTGTCCTCATCATCGGTGGCACGATCGTTGTCCTTTGCATCCGCAAGAAGCGTGCGAAGGCCGCGAACGGTGCGGTAGCTGCAGCGCCCAAACCTCAACGCAAGCAGCGTCGACGTCAGAAGCGCGCCCAGCAGAACGCCGTTCCACCTGCAGTACCTGCGATGCCGACGGCACCGGCAGCTCCGACCGAGCCCGCCCGCTTCTGTCGCCACTGCGGAACCCCGCTCGTACCCGAAGCCCAGTTCTGCCCAACATGCGGGCATAAGGTAGACTAGCGAGCAAAACCCAATAGGCCCCAACCACCAAGGCCCCGTTCCGACACATTCCGGAACGGGGCCTTGGCTTGGTGCAGGGGTGCCAATTTGGGACGGTCATCGTCGCACGCCCCATTGAAGTTGCGGTGGAATAGGGACTGTTTTGGCGTCTAGAATCCCTATTTAGTCCCTATTTCACCGCAACTTAAAAGGGGCGCTGACCGGGTTGGTCAGCGCCCCCTTTGCTGAATGGATTAACCACCAAGATAGGCTTTGCGGACGTTATCGTCGTGCAGGAGCTCTTGGCCCGTGCCGGTCATGGTGATCTTGCCGGTCTCGAGCACGTAGCCACGCGTGGCGATCGAGAGCGCCATCTGCGCGTTCTGCTCGACCAGAAGCACCGTGGTGCCGGCCTTGTGCAGGTCCTCGACAATCTGGAAGATCTGCTCAATCAGAATCGGCGCCAGGCCCATGGAAGGCTCGTCAAGCATGAGCAGCTTGGGGTTACTCATAAGGGCGCGGCCCATAACGAGCATCTGCTGCTCGCCGCCCGAAAGGGTGCCGGCGACTTGGCGACGGCGCTCCTTAAGGCGAGGGAACTGCTCGTAGACGCGCTCAAGGCCCGGAGCCACCGTGGACTTGGGCTGCGTGTAAGCGCCCATCTCCAGGTTCTCCTCGACCGTCATCTGCAAAAAGGCACGACGGCCCTCGGGCACCTGGGCCAGGCCCTTGCCCACCAGCTTGTCGGCAGGCGTATGGGTAATGTCCTCGCCCATAAACTTGATGGAGCCGGTCTTGGAACGCAGCAGGCCCGAGACCGTCTTAAGCGTTGTAGACTTGCCGGCGCCGTTAGCACCGATCAAGGCCACGATCTCACCCTCGTTGACGTTAAAGGAGATGTCCTTGATGGCGTGGATAGCGCCGTACCAGACGTTGATGTTGTAGACGGAAAGCATCGGCTCTGCCATTTAGTTCTCCCCCTTATCCTGCTTGCCCAGATATGCCTCGATAACGGCGTCGTTGTTCTGAATTTCCTCGGCCGTGCCCTTGGCGATGACCTTGCCAAAATTAAGCACGCAGATGCCCTCGCAGATGTTCATAACGAGCGACATATCATGCTCGATAAGCATGATGGCGATGCCGAAGGTGTCGCGGATCTTGACGATGTTCTCCATGAGCTCGGCGGTCTCGGACGGGTTCATGCCGGCGGCAGGCTCGTCGAGCAGCAGTAGCTTGGGGTTGGTGGCAAGCGCGCGGACGATCTCCAGACGACGCTGAGCGCCGTAAGGCAGCGATCCGGCCTGCTCGTTTGCCAGATGCTCCATATCAAAAATGGACAGTAGTTCCATGGCGCGCTCGTGGGCGGCCTTCTCGTGCTTCCAATACGTCGGCAGGCGCAGCACGCCCTCAAAGCCGGAGTAGCGCTCCTGGTTGTGCAGACCGACCTTAACGTTATCCTCCACCGTCATGGTGTTGAACAGGCGAATGTTCTGGAATGTACGGGCAATACCCATGCGGTTGACCTGATAGACCGACTTGCCCGAGGTGTCCTCACCGTCAAGCAGGATGGTGCCGTGCGTGGGCTGGTATACCTTGGTGAGCAGGTTGAAGACCGTGGTCTTACCGGCACCGTTGGGGCCGATCAGACCGGCGATCTCGGTCTTGCCGATAGTCAGGCTAAAGTCGTCGACTGCCTTAAGGCCGCCGAACTCAATGCCCAGGTGGATGCACTCGAGTGCCGGGCGCTGGCCCAGGTCGCGATCGGGAACGATGGCGCCAGAAGGATACGGGACCATCTTGCCCTTGTTGAACTCAAACTTACTGGGCATCGGCTGCCACCTCCTTCTTGGGAGCAAAGCGGTCCTTAATGCGTGCGAAGAACGCCTTGAGCTGCGGGTTGTTGGTAAAGATCATGACTAGGATCAGCACGATGGCGTAGATGAGCATGCGGTAGTCCGAGAACTGACGGAGCAGCTCGGGAAGCACCGTGAGCAACGCCGCCGCGATGACGGAGCCGCGCATATTGCCCAGACCGCCCAGGACCACGAACACCAGAATGAGGATGGACGTGTTGAAGTCGAACTTAGTGGCGGAAAGCTGTGAGAAGTTACCGCCGAACAGGGCTCCGGCAGCACCGGCGAGAGCGGCGGAAACCACGAAGGCGATCATGCGGTACTGGGTGACGGAGATGCCCACAGACTCGGCAGCGATCTTGTTGTCGCGCACGGCCATAATGGCACGACCGGTACGGCTGCGAACCAGGTTGAGCACGATCACGAGCGCGACCATAACCAGGATGGCACCGGCGAGGAAGGTCGAATAGGTCGACACGCCCGATGCGCCCTGCGCGCCCTTGATGATGGCGGTGCCGTCCTCGAGCAGGTGCAGGTCGTCGATCGTGGAGTTACCCGTAATGTTAAAGATCACATGCAGGCCGCGGGAGTCGACACCCACGATAAGGCAGGTGACGATCTCTTTGATGATCTCGCCAAAAGCCAGGGTCACGATGGCCAGATAGTCGCCGCTCAGGCGCAGGACCGGGATGCCGATCAAGAAGCCCAAGATGGCAGCGGCGATAGCGCCGACCACAATGCTGATGACAAGACGTATCGGATCGGAGGGGACGGCGCTCTCGAGGGCGACCGCGGTGACAATGCCCGTGTAGGCACCGACACTCATAAAGCCCGCGTGGCCCAGCGACAAGTCGCCCGCGATGCCGACGACGAGGTTGAGGGAAATGGCCATGACGATGTAGGCCGTAATGGGAACCAACTGACCGGCGATCATGCGCGGGATCATATGGTTGGACTGCATAAAGAACACGATGGCGAAGGCCACGATGCACATGGCGTACGTGACAAAGTCGTGACGCGTCTGCTTGTCTTTAAGAAACTTCATAACGCTCACCTACACCTTCTCGGGAACGTACTTGCCCAAGAGGCCGGCAGGCTTGACGAGCAGGACGATGATCAGAACACCAAAGACGATGGAGTTGGCAAGGCTCGTGGAAATGTAAGCCTGCGCCATCGCCTCGATGATGCCGATGAGAATGCCACCGACAAAGGCGCCGGGGATGGAGCCGATGCCGCCGAAGACGGCAGCGTCGAACGCCTTGATGCCGGGCATGGCACCCGTGGTGGGCTGCAGCACCGGCGAGTAGGAGCACAGGAGCACGCCGGCGATAGCGGCAAGTGCCGAGCCGATGGCAAACGTCATCGAGATGGTGCGGTTGACGTTGATGCCCATGAGCTGAGCGGCGGCCTTGTCCTCGGACACGGCACGCATTGCCTTGCCCATCTTGGTCTTACCTGTAAAGAACATCAGGCCGGCCATGATAACCAGGCAGGCGACGATGGTGACGAGCGAGACGGCGCTTACGTTGAACTTGGCCAAGAACTCCGGCACCTGGAAGGTGACGAGCGAAGTGAAGTTCTTGGGCGTGGCGCCCCACAGAAGCTGCGCGGCGTTCTGCAGGAAGTAAGACACGCCGATGGCCGTGATCAGAACGGCCAGAGGGCCTGCTTGGCGCAGCGGCTTGTATGCCAGACCCTCGATGAGAACACCGAGAACCGTGCAGACCACACAAGAGAGAATTACAGATGCCCAGCCCGGGAGGCCGAGATACGACGTGGCGCAGAACGAGACATAGGCACCGACCATGATGACGTCGCCGTGAGCGAAGTTGAGCATCTTGGCGATACCGTAGACCATGGTGTAGCCCAACGCGATGATGGCGTAGACGCTGCCCATGGACAGGCCGTTGACCAAGTATTGGATAAAGACCGTCATGTTCCACATCCCCCTTTCGAATAGGTTTCCAGTTGATGTATGAAACAGGGACGTTACATCGTCCCTAGATACCAAGCAAGCAGGGAAGGCCAAAACCTCCCCTGCTTGGGATCAAAACCGCTCTATATAAGGCGGCCTATTAGGCCTGTACGTACTTGCCGTCGGTAATGACGTACGCCGTCGGGTCCTTCTGGACCTGACCCTTGTCGTTCCAGGAGAGCTTGCCAGTCAGACCGTCAACGGTAATCTTGAGCATAGCCTCGGGAAGCTTCTCGGCAACCTCGGTGGGGTCGGCGTCGACGCCCAGGCCGGCCTCCTTGAGAGCCTCGACCACAGCATGCACGCCGTCGTAGGCGTCGGCGGCAAACTGGTCGGGTGTATCGCCGTACTTATCCTTGTAAGCGTTGACGAAGTCGGCGTTCTTCTCGTCGTCGGCGGAGAACGGGGTCATGAGCAGCAGACCCTCGGCAAGAGAGGTGTCGAAGCCCTCAACGCCCAGGATGCCGTCCATGCCGTCGCAGCCCATCATCTTGACGTCGTAGCCCATGTCCTTGGCGTTCTTGAGCAGGACGGACGCCGGCGTGTAGTAGATCGGCGCAAAGATCATGGTGGCGCCTGCCTGCTTGGCCTTGGTCAGCTGGTTGGTAAAGCTCGTGGCGGAGTCGTCCTTAAAGGTCTCCTCGTCGACAATCTCAAGCTTAGACTTAGCGGCCTGGGCCTTAAAGGAATCTGCGATGCCCGAAGAATAGGCGTCGCCGGAGTTATAGAACAGCACGAACTTCTCGTTCGCATACTTCTCTGCCAGGAACTTGGCAGCGTTGACACCTTGGTTGGGGTCGGTAAAGCAAACCTGGAAGACGCAATCCTTGCCCTTGGTAACGTCCTCGGAGGACGCAGACGGGGTGATCATGAACGTCTCGGGGTCGTTGCCGCACTCGGCGGCAACGGCGACCGACGCACCCGTGGTGGTCGGACCGACGAGGGCCTGCATGCCCCAGTCGAGCAGGGTGTTGAAGGCGTTGACGGCCTTCTCACCGTCAGCCTGGTCGTCCTCGGCCTTGCTGACAAGCGGCAGCTCCTTAGTCGAGAAATCCTTGCAGCCAAGCTCGACAGCCTGTGTAACGGACTTGCCGTAGGACGCGTTGGCGCCGGTCAGCGGGCCGATGGTGCCGATCTTAAACGAAGCGTCGCCCGACGCGGAACCGCTGTCGCCGCCGTTGGAGGAGCAGCCAGCTAGAATGGACATCGCCCCCAGACCTGCTGCGCTCGCGATAACGCTCCTGCGATTCATAACAGGGTTCAATGACTTACCGGTGAGGCTCGACATGCGGCTCTCCTCTCAAATCTCGTCGGGTTTCGGTTACCCGACAGGCCATCCTTCGCCGTGTTCGGCGTTCGCAAAATAGTAGACGCTTTAGTTAGGAAAAGTGGCGAATATTTCAACTTTTCTTTGGATTTGTTCATTTATCCATATTTCTGCGTATTTCTATTTTTTTATGCAGTAATGCCACTTTATTGTGTAAAAGTAATGTTTCCATTCTGTTACAAGCGTTCCCGCTCTTAATAAACATGGTGTCCCCCCTTTTTTTCGCTGGCCGCGGTGCGGCCGTCTTGCGGTACAGGGCAAACCTTATGGCGCAAACGTTGACAGTTTGTTACGGAAGTCCGTTTGTAGCGAGCGTGTTTCCAATGTTTCCGCAGCGTTTCGGGGGTGCCGTTTTGTGCGGCTCCTGTTGCCTGGCGAGCACGCGCCCCCGGTTCACGCTAGAATGCACTCAACCTTTAAGCGGTTTATCCATCCATAAGATGCACGAAGGAGCTATCTATGAGCGAATCCCTGCGCACCGTGAACGTCGGTCTGATCGGTCTGGGAACCGTCGGCGGCGGCGTGGCCCGTCTGATCAAGAGCCACCACGATGAGTACCTGGCAGCCTACGGCATCGACCTTAAGCTGACCCGCGCCTGCGCGCTTGTCTGGGAGCAGGCCGAGGCAGCCGGTATTGAGCGCGAGGCCTTTACGAGTGACTGGCATGACGTCGTCACCGACCCAGCCGTCGATATCGTCGTCGAACTCATCGGCGGCGAGCACCCCGCGACCGAGATCTTCACCACCGCCTTTGAGCACGGCAAGCACGTCGTCTCTGCCAACAAGGCCCTGCTGGGCCGCCATGTCGAGACGCTTGCCGAGAAGGCGCGTGCGTGCGGCGTGCAGATTAAGTGCGAGGCCAGCTGCGGTGGCGGCATCCCCATTGTCAGCACACTCGAGCACGACCTGGTGGGTAACAAGATCCTGACCATCGCCGGCATCCTCAACGGCACCACCAACTACATCCTGTCGCGCATGGACGCCGAGGGCGCCGATTACGCTGACGTGCTCGCCGACGCACAGGCTAAGGGCTATGCCGAGGCCGACCCGTCCGCCGACGTCGACGGCTTCGATGCCGCAAGCAAGACGGCCATCCTCGCCTCCATCGGCTTTGGCACCCGCGTTACCACCGATGATGTGTACCAGCAGGGTATCCGCACCATCGGCGCCGAGGACATCGCCCAGGCCCGCGAGCTCGGCTACACCATCAAACTGCTCGGCATCGCCCGCAACACCGACGCTGGCGTCGACGTTCGCGTGCATCCCACGCTGATCCCCGCAGACCATATGCTCGCCAAGGTCAACGGCGCCATGAACGCCGTCTACGTGGTAGGCGACGCCGTGGGCGAGACCATGTTCTACGGCGCGGGCGCAGGCTCCTTCCCCACCGCGAGCGCCGTCGTGGGCGATATCCTGTCGCTCTCCGAGCAGATCAGCCGCGGCGTGGCTCCGCTGCCCGAGATTGAGCCCTATGGCCACAACCTCGCCTTTAAGCCCATGGACGAGCTCCAGACCAAGTACTATGTGCGCCTGAAGGTCGCCGACCGCGTGGGCGCCCTGTCCGAGACGGTCGACATCTTTGCCAAGCACAACATCTCGATCTCGCTCATCAACCAGGTCGAGGACGGCAAGTCGGGCGTCAGCGATGCCTGCTCGGTTATCTTCCTGACGCACCGCGCGCTCGAGAAGGACGTCCAGGCTGCCGCCGCCGAGCTTGCCAGCGTCGACTGCGTGGCCGAGGTCGCCAACGTCCTGCGCATCGAGGACGTCGAGGCCTGGATCGAAGGCGTTATGGCCAACTAACTCAACGCTCGCCTAGCAATACACGCTTTGAGGGCTCCCGTCCGATGTGGGACGGGAGCCCTTTTGTCTCCTGCCCTAAGCACAACGGCAGAGCACATTTGCGCGAGCCGCTCATCGGTAACGCGGGCTACCGTTCACCGATATGCAAACACGGCCGATTCCGGTTACGGCTACGCTGTGTTGCGAATGTCCGCCCGCGATGAGAGGAAGCACCATGTTGCTCGAGGGCAAGAAAGCAATCATCACCGGAGGCACACGCGGTATCGGCTATGCCATCGCCTGCCGTTTTATCGAGGAAGGCGCTGCCGTCACCGTCTTTGGCTCACGCCAGGAGACTGCCGACGCGGCCGTTGAGAAGCTGGCAGCCGCCTATCCCGACGCCAAGGTCTGGGGCCGCTCCTGCGACCTCACCTCGCTCGAAGCCGTGACCGAGGCCTTTACCCAGGCTGCCGCCGACATGGGCGGCTTGGACACGGTCGTCAACAATGCCGGCATCTCCCAGCGCTCGCCGCTCCTTAACTATACGGCCGAGGAGTTCGCAAAGGTCATGGACCTTAACGTCGTCGCTGTCTTTAATGGCCACCAGGCTGCCGCCAAGATCATGACCGAGGCAGGTCATGGCGGCACCATCACCACCACGAGTTCGATGGTCGCCAAGTACGGTCAGCCCTCCGGCGTTGGCTATCCCACGTCCAAGTTTGCCGTCAACGGTATGGTCCAGTCGCTCTCGCGCGAGCTCGCCCCCATGGGCATTCGCGTCAATGCCGTCGCACCCGGCGTGACCAAGACCGATATGGTCGCCAACCTGCCCGAAGAGGTCATCAAGCCCATCATCGCCACCATTCCGCTGGGTCGCATGGGCGAGCCCGAGGATGTCGCCAACGCCTTTGTTTTCCTGGCGAGTGACATGTCCTCCTACGTCACGGGCGCCGTGCTCCCCGTCGACGGAGCCGCCCGCTCCTAAAGGTCGCAAGCCACGACTTCGAACCTCAACGAAGCTCAACGCAAAAGGCGCGCTGCCTGCATCAACCGCAGACAGCGCGCCTTCTATTATTTGGACGGAACCCGTATCCCGACATTCCTTGCTACTTACCGTCGTCGTCCTCGGCTTCTTCTCTTGCATAGAGCTCCAGCATACGGCGGCGGTATTCGCGTACGGCGAGCTTGGCGCGCTCCAGGCGGCGACGCTCGCGCTGGGTCAGCTCGGACGGGTCGACCTCGTCTCCATAGGTCTTATCGGCAAGCAGGTGCGCCGCGTCCACGATGCGGGCATCGATGTGGCCGCTCGCCGCCTCGGCAGAAAGACGCTCGGCAATCGTATCGAGCGTAGGCAGGCCCTCGAATACGCGACCATGGCCATGCGAAGTCAGCAGCTCATGCTCGCGCGCGAGCAAGCTCGCTAGGTCGTGGTGAGCGCGCAGGATGTCGAGCGCATCGGATGGATGCTCGGCAACCTCTGCCACGGCGGCGACCGGTGCGGCGTCGACCACGCGGTAGAAGAGCTGCGCGAGCAATGGCATCAAGAACACCGTGATGGCGCCGGCGGCAACCATAACCGACGCGATGTCTTGCGACAGCGCACCCGCGTTGACGGCAACGCTCGTCACGGCAACGATGATCGGCAGCGCCGTGGTGCAGTAGAGCGCCACGGTGATGCGGCCATACGCCGAGACATCGCGCGTCGCAGGACAAATGCTCATAGAGATAAGAATGGGCACGGCACGAATAATCAACAACGCCACGATAAAGCCCGCGAGCAAGCCCGGGCGCGACGCCACGGCCGTCAGGTCGATCTTTGCGCCCGATACGGTAAAGAACACCGGAATCAAAAAACCGTAGGCCAGGCCGTCGAGCTTGGTCTCGAGCGTATGGTTGCCCTCGGGGATGATATAGCGCAGGACAAAGCCGGCGGCAAAAGAACCCAACACGATGTCGAGATCAAAGACGGCCGAGAACGCCACGAGCGTGACCAGGATGAGCACCGTCAGGCGCACGAAGGTCTGCGACGTGGTATCGGCGCGCTCCTCAACAAACGCAAAGAAGCGGCTGCCGACGCGCTTGGAGCGGCTTGGGACCACGGCCAGCAACACGCAAACCACCGCAAACAAGCCAAGGATAACGAGCGTTTGGATGCCAGTGCGGGCAGACAACAGCACCGACATGGCGAGCACGGGACCGAGCTCGCCCCAAGTGCCATACGCGAGAATCGAGTCGCCCACGCGCGTGCCGGTGAGCGAGCGCTCACGCATGATGGGCACAAGCGTACCGAGCGCCGTCGAAGTGAGGGCAAGCGTCACGGCGATACCGTCGAAATGACTGACTGAGAACCACGGGGTAAAGCGCACGGCAAGCCAGGCGATACCAAACGTGACGACCCACGTCGCCAAGCCGTAGCGCCCCTCGACGCCCGTGATGCTCTTGGGGTCGATCTCAAAGCCGGCAAGCAGGAACAAAAAGGCCAGGCCCAGCTCGGACACAAGCGAGACCTCAGCATCTACATGGATGACGCCGAGCATATGGGGTCCCAGCACCGCGCCGAGCACGAGCAAAAAGACCGTCTCGGGAACGGGTTTTCCGGGAATCGCCGAGGCGATAAAAGGACTCGCGAAGGCCACGAGTGCGATGATGGCGAGCGAAACGAATGCCATGTGATGCCTTTCTCTTGTTTGCGCTTCACTGTAGCACCCTCGCCGTCCTCAACGCGCCGCGAGCTGTCGTATCATAGTGAGGTTTACAAACATGTGGCTCAAGGCGACCGCAGGGCAGACCCCGCAAACCGACCGCTGCCGCATACCGTACCGTACGCCCAACCGATCAGGAAGGCAGGAACCAATGGTCTCTCGTATCTACGTGGAGAAGAAACCCGGGTTCGACGTCGAGGCTCAGCAGCTCAAGGGCGAGCTGACCGAAATTCTCGGCATCAAGGGCATCGAGGCCCTGAGGATCATCAACCGCTACGACGTCGAGGGCATCGACGAGGAGCTTTTCCGCTCCTGCGTGCCGACCGTCTTTAGCGAGCCCCAGGTCGATGTGACCTACGACGAGCTCCCCGCAAGCGATGGCGCCGTCTTTGCCGTCGAATTCCTGCCTGGCCAGTTTGACCAGCGCGCCGACTCCGCCAGCGAGTGCGTGCAGCTCATCAGCCAGGGCGAGCGCCCCGCCGTGCGCTCCGCCAAGGTCTATATGATCTCGGGCGCTCTGGACGAAGCCGCCGTCGAGGCCATCAAGCACTACGTGGTGAACCCCGTCGAGGCGCGCATCGCCTCGCTCGACCTGCCCAAGACACTGTACATGGAGACCCCCGAGCCTGCGCCCGTCGAGGTGCTCGACGGCTTCCGCGAGCTCGACGAGGCCGGCCTTGCCGCCTTTATCTCCGAGCGCGGCCTTGCCATGGACGAGGCGGACATCGCCTTCTGCCAGCAGTACTTCCGCGATGAGGATCGCGACCCCACCATCACCGAGATCCGCGTGATCGACACCTACTGGTCCGACCACTGCCGCCACACCACCTTCGGCACCGTCCTGGACGACGTGACGATCGATGACGCCGTGGTGCAGCAAGCCTTCGACCGCTACATGGAGATGCGCCACGAACTCGGTCGCGACGCCAAGCCCGTCTGCCTCATGGACATGGGCACCATCGGCGCCAAGTACCTCAAGAAGACCGGCGTCATGACCGATGTCGACGAGTCCGAGGAGATCAACGCCTGCACCGTCAAGGTGAAGGTCGATGTCGACGGCGAGGACCAGGACTGGCTGTTCCTCTTTAAGAACGAGACCCACAACCACCCGACCGAGATCGAGCCCTTCGGCGGTGCCGCCACCTGCGTGGGCGGCGCCATCCGCGACCCGCTCTCGGGCCGCAGCTATGTGTACCAGGCCATGCGCGTCACCGGCGCCGGCGACCCCACCGTCCCGGTTTCCGAGACGCTCGAGGGCAAGCTGCCGCAGCGCAAGCTTGTGACCACTGCTGCCGCCGGCTACTCCAGCTACGGCAACCAGATCGGCCTTGCCACCGGTCAGGTCAACGAACTCTATCACCCCGGCTACGTGGCCAAGCGCATGGAGGTCGGCGCCGTCGTGGGCGCTACCCCGGCAAACCACGTGCGTCGCGAGTGCCCCGCCCCCACCGACAAAATCATCCTGCTGGGCGGCCGCACCGGCCGTGACGGCATCGGCGGTGCCACTGGCTCCTCCAAGACCCAGAACACCGAGTCCATCGAGACCTCGGGCGCCGAGGTCCAGAAGGGCAACGCCCCGGTCGAGCGCAAACTGCAGCGTCTGTTCCGCCGCGGCGACGCCTGCCGTCTGATCAAGCGCTGCAACGACTTTGGCGCCGGCGGCGTCTCGGTCGCCGTAGGCGAGCTTGCCGACGGCCTGTACGTCGACCTGGACACCGTGACCAAGAAGTACGACGGCCTGGACGGCACCGAGCTCGCTATCTCCGAGTCCCAGGAGCGCATGGCCTGCGCCGTCGCCGACGGTGATGTCGAGGAGCTCATGGGTTACGCCGCCGAGGAGAACCTCGAGGCGACCGTTATCGCCGAGGTTACCGCCGAGCCGCGCATGCGCATGGCCTGGAACGGCGTCGCCATCGTCGACCTATCCCGCGAGTTCCTCAACTCCAACGGTGCACCCAAGCACCAGGTCGCCCACGTCTGCGCCCGCAGCGTGTGGCAGCCCAGCTGGGCCGGCACCACGCTTGCCGAGCGCATGACCTCGCTGGTCACCGACCTCAACGTCGCCTCCAACAAGGGCCTTTCCGAACGCTTCGACTCCACCATCGGTGCCGCGACCGTACTCATGCCCTTTGGCGGCAAGACGCAGCTCACCCCGAGCTCTGCCATGGTCGCCAAGTTCCCCGTGGACGGCGAGACCACCACGGCGAGCGCCATGGCATGGGGCTTCAACCCCTACCTGATGGAGGCCGACCAGTTTGCGGGCGCCTACCTGTCCGTGGTTGAGTCCATCGCCAAGCTCGTGGCCGCCGGCTTTGAGCACAAGCGCGCCTACCTCTCCTTCCAGGAGTACTTCGAGCGCCTGCGCACCGAGGCCGAGCGCTGGGGCAAGCCCATGGCAGCCGTCCTGGGCGCCCTTATGGCCCAGGTCGATCTGGGTGCCGGCGCCATCGGCGGCAAGGACTCTATGAGCGGCTCGTTTGAGGACGAGGCCGGTGAGCTCAACGTTCCGCCGACCCTGATCAGCTTCGCTGTTGCCGTGGGTAAGGCCGCCCGTGCCGTCTCGCCCGAGTTCAAGGGTCTGACGCATCGCGTCGTGCGCATCGCCCCCGCCACCTATGGTGAGGACTACCGCCCCGACGCTCAGCAGCTGCTCGCCGCGTTTGACGCCGTCGAGGCGCTCACCGCCACTGGCGACGCCCTGGCCGTCTCCACGCCCGGCTACGGCTGCGGCGCCGAGAGCCTCTTTAAGATGTGCGTCGGCAACCAGATTGGCATCGAGCTTGCCGAGGATGTGGACGTGGAGAGCCTCTTCACCCCGCTCTATGGCAGCTTTATCGTCGAGCTCGCCGAGGATGCCGAGCTGCCTGAGGTCGCCGACGGCGTTGTCGTCGAGCCCCTGGGTACCACCGTCGAGGGCTATGTCATCGATACCGGCTCCGAGGTCATCGAGCTCTCCGAGCTCCAGGAGGCCTGGGAGAGCGGCATCGAGGGCGTCTTTGCCTACCGCAGCGCCGGCGAGACCCCTGAGGTCGAGACCATCGACTTCCGCGCCAAGGATATCCACGTGTACGGCGGCGCCAAGATCGCCCGTCCGCGCGTGATTATCCCGGTGTTCCCCGGCAACAACTGCGAGTACGACAGCGCCCGCGCCTTCCGTGCCGCCGGTGCCGAGGCCGACACCTTCGTGATCAACAACCTCACGCCCGAGGCCGTCGCCGAGAGCACCCACGAGCTTGCCCGCCGCATCTGTGCAAGCCAGATCGTCATGATCCCCGGTGGCTTCTCGGGCGGTGACGAGCCCGACGGCTCCGCCAAGTTCATCACGGCGTTCTTCCGCGCTCCCGAGGTCACCGAGGCAGTCCGCGACCTGCTCAAGGCCCGCGACGGCCTGATGCTGGGCATCTGCAACGGCTTCCAGGCTCTGGTCAAGCTCGGCCTGGTGCCCTACGGTGACATCGTCGACGCCACGCCCGATGCACCCACGCTGACGTTCAACACCATCGGTCGCCATCAGAGCCGCCTGGTGCGCACCCGCATCTCGTCCAACCTGTCCCCGTGGCTGTCGCAGTGCAGCCTGGACGACCCCTACACCGTCGCCATCAGCCACGGCGAGGGCCGCTTTGTCGCCAACGACGAGGTGCTCGCCCAGCTGATCGCCAACGGCCAGGTCGCTACGCAGTACGTGGGCGAGGACGGCAAGCCCAGCATGGACCTTTCCGTCAACCCCAACGGCTCCGCACTCGCCATCGAGGGCATCACGAGCCCCGACGGCCGCGTCCTGGGCAAGATGGGCCATGCCGAGCGTCGCGGCGACAACCTGTACCGCAACGTGCCCGAGTATGTCCCCGGTGACAAGTTCATGCCGATCTTTGAGAGCGGCGTAGCCTACTTCGCTTAAAGCTATCCCATCGGGTACAATCCCCTCGGGTAACAACACCCGCCACCGGCACGCCCGGTGGCGGGTTCTTTTTTGCTTCGCGCATACAGGAAGGACATCATGGAAAGCCGCAAGCCGTATCTCGCCACCCTGCCCGGACTCATCCTGGGCTGTCTCGTCTGCTGCGCACTCTGGGGGTCGGCTTTTCCCTGCATCAAGATTGGCTACGGCCTCTTTGGCATTCCCGCGCACGACAGCGCCTCGCAGCTGCTCTTCGCGGGTCTGCGCTTCACCCTTGCCGGCATGCTGGTCATTGTTGGCATGAGCGTGGCCCAGCGCCGACCGCTCGTTCCGCAAGCGCGCGATATCAAGTCTATCCTCACGTTGTCGCTCTTCCAGACTATCGGACAGTACTTCTTTTTCTACCTTGGTCTCTCCCGTGCAAGCGCCATGTCGAGCTCCATCATCGAGGCCAGCGCCAACTTCCTCGCCATCCTCTTTGCCGCCCTGGCGTTTCGCACCGAAAAGCTCGATGTGGCCAAGGTGCTCGGCTGCGTGCTGGGCTTTGCTGGCGTCGCGCTCGTCAACCTTTCGGGCGCGGACGGTACCTTTGGCTTTACGCTCGACGGCGAGGGCTTTATCCTGGCCTCCACCGTCGCGGGTGCCCTTTCGACCTGCCTGATCGGCATCTTCTCGCGCGAGCACGACGGCGTCTTGCTTGCCGGGTGGCAGTTCTTGGTCGGCGGCCTGGTCCTCACCGCCATCGGCTTTTTGATGGGTGGCGCGCTCTCCCCCACGGCGATTGTCCCCGCCATCGTGCTCATCATCTACATGGCGCTTATCTCCGCGGTCGCCTACTCGCTGTGGTCGCGCCTGCTTGCCGTCAACCCCGTCAGCCGCGTCTCGGTCTTTGGGTTTATGAACCCGGTCTTTGGCGTACTGCTGAGCGCACTGCTGCTTGGCGAGGGCGCCGGCACGAGCCCCGTTACTGTCATCGTTGCCCTGCTCTTGGTCTGCAGCGGCATCATCATCGTCAACAAACCCAAAAAAGCCTAGAGAGCTCACCTTTTTAGGGAGAGCCTTCACACACTTTAGCTTAATGGAATGCACTGGTTCTCGTTGATTTCGCACCGAGTCGCGGCGGCAGACGCCCGTCTTGCCGCACCGCGCCTGGGCATTATGACCGGTGGCCCCCACAAACGCAAAAGGGGCGCACGACCATCGCAACGGTCGTGTGCCCCTTTTCCTAGCGTATCTGAACGCCGGCTTTCTTCTTCTCGCGCTTTACGCGGTAGAGCTCCGCGTCGGCAGCACGAAGCAAGTCTTGCCAGGTATCGATGCCATCACCAACCCGTGCGTAGCCGATGGACATCCGCAACAGATACGGAACCTCGGCGCGCGCGAGCTCATCGTTGATTGTCGCGCACAGATGCATGATATCCTGTTCCGCCACTGCCTTTTGGAGCACCACGAACTCATCGCCACCATAACGTGCGATAAAGCCGCCAGACGCCGAGCAGACTTCTTTGAGCGCAGCGGATATGACCTGAAGAGCGTGGTCGCCCTCCACATGCCCATAGCGATCGTTAATCTGCTTAAAGCCGTCGGCGTCCATCATAAGCAGATATACATCTTCGGCCTGATCCACATTTGAGAAGAGCGACAGCATATAGGTCTCAAAACGGTTGCGATTGTTAAGTCCAGTCAACGGGTCGGTCGAGATGAGCTGCTCCTGGTAGATGATGTAGAGCAGCAACATGCTAATCATTATGCCGACACAAAGGCCGGGCACCGAGTATACGACCTGAAAGGTACCGCCCACCAGGGCCGGAATGGCGAAAAATGCCAAGGTTCGATAGATGGCCTTCGTCTGCAGGCTCTCGACCCTGCGAGATTGCACAAATGCATGCAGGGACGTATGTATAACGTAACAGTAGCTGACGATGGGCTGGATCATATAGGCAAAGCCGCGACGATACACGCCCTGCGAATCGATATAGAACAGGGCGTGCGTCCAGTAACTGGTAAACGCCAGCACGACCACCAGAGCCGTAGGCAACGCAACAAGCACCACCCTATAGCGCGAGGTCAAAAGGCGAGAACCCTGCACCGCCTCGGAATAGATAAACCAAATGAGACACGCGATAGCAAAGAGCGAAAACGAAACCGCGTTGGAAATCCAGTTGGCAGCAATGCCCAACGTGCCGTCCACACCGTCCGAAAGCGTCCGGATCATATCGAATAATATGTACGCGGCAGAGGTGTAGCCCAGCATGCTAAACAATAGCTGCTGGGTGCTCGAGAACAAGGAGCGACGACTTCGCACGGCAAGCCCGATAAGAACAATCATGCATAGCACGAATATCTCAATCTTGAGTGCCTTAACCACTAGCGCCATCCCTTCAATACCCAAGTGGTCAGAATCGCCCAATTCGAATCAGGGCAATAAACACCCCTTTACTCCGCAGGGGTAAAGGGGATAATAGCAGAGCGCCCGAACATCACTGCAAAACAGTTTCTGTTCGGGCGCCCATACGGCGCGAATTGCACACGCCGGCATCATTGATGGGTATCGATTGCTACTCGCCATCGATGTCAGTCGCGACGGCCTCCTCGATGGCCTCGACACCGACAGGCGACAGATCCTCCTTGCCTTGGCAGAACTTCTTGTCGACCCAGCCAGTCAGAATCGGAGCCATGATCGCCGTGATGATAACGGCGGTGGCGATCTGAGCGTACGCGGTGGGCGCAAGCTCGGCGTAGCGCGGTGCGACCTCGGCGAGGGCAACCGGTGTGGTCATAGCCGTGCCGGCAATGGTGGAGCAAGCCACAGCGGCCTTGCCATTGCCGCCGCACAGACGCTCGAACGCAAAGGTGATGGGACCGACGACAAACAGCGTGACAAGGCCCAGCAAGATGCCGGAAATACCGCCGGTGATAAAGCTCGACAGGCTCATGGACGCACCGAGCTGAAATCCGATGACGGCAATCGCGGGATTGGCACCGGGAACCAGCAGGTTCTTGATAAACGGGAACAGGTTGCCCAGAACCATGCCGATAACGAGTGGCAAGATGGAGCCGATAATGGTGCCAATGGGAATGTTGGCGAGGCCGGAAACACCGAGGATGATCATCGTGACGGCGGGGCCAGCCGTAAAGAACAGGATACCGACGGCGCCCTGCTCGGACTCATCGCCGAACTCGCCCATGATGCCCGTATAGAGCGCCATGTTGCAAAACGTGATGCCGCCGATGATAGACACGGAGCTCAGACCCAGGAAGTTGTCGTTAAAGAAATATGCCACGCCCAAGCCGAGAGCCGCTGCGACGACCAGCTTGGGGATCAGCACGACGATGCCGGTCTTGATGGCACCTGGCGTGGACTTAAAGCTGATGCCGGCGCCCACAAACAGCAGGATCGCGGCGACGATGGTATTGGAGCCACCGCGGCAGGCAGCCGTAAAGAAGCCGCCGATCTCAAAAACCTGCGGGCAGAAGGTGTTGAGCAAAAGACCGACGATCATCGGATAGATCATGATGTCGCCCGGGATGCGCGGGACCTTGAATTTCTTTTGCTCGTTGGCGTTCGCTTCCTGTACCATGAAACCCCCATTTCCGCTGACGGGGTACAAAAGCCCACGTCACGCTTTGCTACAGTAAAGTTTGACCATGGTACCAGAAGAAATAGACCAGCTCGGTGAGAAATTCGATTCGTTGGACAGGGGCGCTAAACGTGCCCCGCTCTTATATGAGGCTCAAAACGATATAGAACACGATGCCCGAAACACAGCACCACAGCATCGATTTTGTCTTGACCGCCACGGCCACGACGCCGGCAGCCGCAATCCAGGGAACCAAGGCAGGCCAGGGTCCCGCGTCGAACGCGCCGGGGCTCACCAAGTCGTTGGCGACCAGCGCGGCAAAGGCAGCGGGCGGGATATAACCCAGGGCCTCGGTAATGCGGGGCGACAGCGTTCTCCCGCGCAAGGCAAACGCCGGCGCGATGCGAAAGAACGCGATAGCAGCCCACGACGACAGCCACAGAACCAAGAACTCGTTAACGGGCATCGCGGGCACCTCTTCCGTCTAATACAGCATCGCACGCCAGCGCAATGGCAATGCCGACCACGACGCTTGCCGGCACGGCAATATTCGTGAGGCCCAAGAACTTGCATACGGCGACGGACACCGCGCCCGAAACCGCCGCGACAACGTTGCCGCGCGACAGCCGCTGCGAAAAGAGCAGGCAGATAAAGAGCGAGGTGCAGACAAAGGCTGCAATGGCGGTGGGAACATCGACAACGGCGCCGACGATGGCGCCCGTCGTACACGATACGCCCCATGTTGCGATAAGGATCACGTTGAGCACAAAGGACTCGCGCGGGCCCCAATCCTCCCCTTCAACCAACTTGGCAAGCGAGATGCCATATGCCTCTTCGGTAAGTGTCGCGGCAACAGCCAGCGTCTGACGCTTCGAGGCACCCGTCAGATGCGACGTGATCGATGCCGAGTAAAGCGCAAAGCGCGAGGAGATGGCAGCAACGCTCGCGACGATCGATGCTGCAGGCACGCCCGCCAGCCACAGGTTGCAGATCATAAACTGCCCGCTGCCCGTCACGAACGTGCTGCTCAGAGCAAAGACCATCCAGGGTTCCATTCCCGTCTGCCCCATGATCATTCCGCACGGCGCGCCTATTGCAACATAGGTAAGCATCACTGGCCAGACGGTTCTAACGATTTTGAGCACCATACGCTTCTCATCCTGACAAGGTCTCCGAACCGCATGTAGCGACACGGCAGAATCATCATCCGACAGCAAACGAGTTCACCTACAATTGCCACCGGATCGAAAGACACAACTTTTTAGGAAGTCATTATGACAGCTATCGATCGAGACCGGGCGCGCGCGGCCTTCAAAAGCTACACCGATGCCTACGACGCCACCAACCCACGCATCGCGCTCAAAATCGAGCATACGTACCACGTGGCCGAGGCATGCGATGCCGTAGCGCGCGAGCAGGGCTGGTCGTCAGAAGATATTGACCTGGCATGGCTTTGCGGCCTGCTGCACGATATGGGCCGCTTTGAGCAGCTGCGACGCTGGGACACCTTTAAGGACGCCGAGAGCATGAGCCATGCAGTGCTGGGCATCGAGGTCCTCTTTGGCGAGAATCCCGCCGATGCACCCGCCGTAATGAGCATCCGCGACTTTATCGATGACCCGGCAGAAGATGAGCTCATCCGAGCGAGCATCGCCTATCACAGCGATTTCCGTCTACCCGCACAGCTCGACGAGCGCACGCGGAGCTTCTGCGACATCGTGCGCGATGGCGACAAGATCGACATTATGCGCACCATCGCCGACAGCACCGTCGACACCGTCCTCAAGGTGGATGAGGACACGTTTCTCGCCAGCCACTTCTCGACACCGGCGCTTACCGCCTTTGACGAGCACCGCTGCGTCGCGCGCGATGAGCGCGATGAGCCCGCCGACTTCTTGGTGGGGCTTATCTGCTTTATGTTTGAGCTCGTCTATCCGGCAAGCCGCGCGCTGGCGCGCGAGCAAGGCGATATCTACCGCCTGCTCGACGCGCCCTTTGGCATTACGCGGCCCTTTACCGACCCCGCCACGCAGGCAACCTGGAGCCGCCTAAAGGACGAGATGCGCGACTGGCTGGCGCGTGCCTAGCGCTCAAACTGGGCCAGCAGCTCCTCGACGACCTCGACGGCATCACCGACAACCTTGTACTGGGCAGCACCAAAGATGGGGGCATCCGGGTCCTCGTTGATGGCGATAATGCACTCCGCCCCACCGATGCCGGCAAGATGCTGGATGGCGCCCGAAACACCGATACTCACGAGAAGCTTGGGCGAGACCGATACACCCGTCTGGCCAATTTGGTGGCGATACTCCAACCAGCCTGCCTCCACAATGGGACGCGTGCAACCAAGCTCGGCACCCAGGGCATCGGCGAGCTTTCGCATCAGGGGCAGATTCTTCTTGGAGCCGATGCCGCGGCCCACCACGACCAGACGCTCGGCATCGGCAATTGAGGCCTGCTGTCCCCACTCCTCGGCGGGAATCGAGATCTCGACACGGGCCTTAACGTCATCCGCAAGCACTACCTGGGTAATCGTGCCGGAGCGGCTATAGTCAAACTCGGGCGCCTTAAAGATGCCGGGGCGCACCGTTGCCATCTGAGGACGGTGGTTGGGGCAGATAATGGTGGCCATCAGGTTGCCGCCAAACGCCGGGCGCGTCTGCTGCAGCAGACCCGTCTCCGTATCCATAGAAAGCACCGTGCAATCGGCCGTAAGACCCGTCTGCAAGCGCACGGCCACACCGGGCGCCAGCTCGCGACCAAAGGCGGTCGCGCCGTACAGAATGGCCTCGGGCTTGCGCTCGGCTACCAAATCGCAGATCAAGCGAGCGTAGACCTCCGCGTCGTTCTGACGCAGGCGCTCGTCACGACAGACCAGAACTTCGTCCGCACCGGCGCAAATCAGATGCTCCAGGTCCCCGAGTGAGCCCTCGGGGCTCATGCCGACCAGTGCCACCAGACGGCAGCCGCGGGCATCGGCAAGCTCGCGCCCCTTGCCCATGAGCTCGAAGGCCACGGATGCAACGGCATCGTGCTCGTCAGTCTGCACGAAGATCCAGATGTCTCGATATGCGTCAAGGTCTGCCGCGCCGGCGGCCTCGTCGCGCTCAATCGAGATGGCGTTGACGGGGCAGGCGTCGACGCACCCACCGCACAGGATACAGCCGTCGGTTACGCGGGCACAGCGATTGGGGCGCTCACCCTCCACCACAATGCCGCCCGAGGCGCAGGCGCGAACGCAGCGACCGCAGCCGATACAGGCTTCGCTATCGATAATCAGCCCGCTCATCTATGCCATCCCCTCGATAATCTTGGCAAGTTTTACCGCCTGCTCGGACGCCGTTCCCTCGACGGCCTCGCACGTTTGGTCACGGTCGGGCACAAACGAGCGCACGACCTGCGTCGGTGATCCGGCAAGGCCGCAACGCGAGGGGTCGGCGTTTACGTCGGCAGCGCTGGCCACGCGCACGTCTGCATCCTCGGCCGCGCGAATACCGGCAATACTCGGCATGCGCAGCTGGCCAATCTCCTTGGCAGTCGTCATCGCACACGGCATCTCCAGGTACACCGTCTCCTCGCCGGCATCGCAGCCGTGAACGAGCGCCAGCGAGCCACACGTCGTAAATCCCGCGCTCTGCACACAGCTCACGTCGGTCACGCAGGGGACCCCAAAGGCGCCGGCCAGCTCGGGGCCGATCTGGGCCGTATCGCCGTCCACCGCCATCTTGCCGCAGATGAGCAGGTCAAAGTCCTCATCGAGTGCCTCGATGCCGCATTTGAGGGCATAGGTGGTGGCTAGGGTATCGGCGCCCGCAAAGGCGCGATCGGTCAGCAGCAGCGCGTCGTCGGCACCGCGGGCGATGCAGTCGCGCAGCAGCGATTCGGTCGCGGGGATGCCCATCGACACCACCGTCACACGCACGTCCATGCCAAAGCCGATAAAGTCGTCCTTCAGCGCTAGCGCACATTCGAGGGCACTTGCATCGAAGGGATTAATGACCGCCTGCTTGCCATCACGCACGATAGTATTGGTCTTGGGGTCCATCTTGACCTCGGTGCTTCCGGGCACCGCCTTGACGCACACCACCATATGGAAATCACTCATCTTCACGCGCCCCCTTTCTGGACGAGTTCATCCAAGAGCTTCTCCGTAAACAGGTTGCCGCGACCCAGCTGGCCGGCAGGATCGAGCTGGAGTTTGAGGCGCGCCGACTCGACCATGGCCTCGTGGCCGTACATCGTCTCCAAGAAGCCCGCCTTGATCTTGCCGACGCCGTGCTCGGCAGAAACGGCACCGCCCATAGCCGTGACCTCGGAAGCCCACTGGGCAAAGAGCTCTCCACCACGACGGTAGTCTTGCGCATCGCGCGGCAGGATGTTCACATGCAGATGGTTGTTCCCGATGTGTCCCCAGGCAGCAGACTCAAGCCCGCTTTCGGCCAGCGTGCGGCGATAGAGGGCCACGACATCGGCAAGGCGTGCATTGGGCACCGACATATCCGATCCCAGCTTGGTAATGGTGGGGTCGGTGCGGCGACGCTCGTCGATGAGCATGTTGACGCTCTCGGGCACCGCGTGGCGGAAGAACCGCTGGCACTCGCGATCGACTTCGGTGCGGGCGACCCATGTCGCATCGTCGCGGCCGCCCGCAAGCTCCAGCACCCATCCCAAGTGGTACAGCTCCTCGGTCGCCTGCGCCTCGTCATCGCAATCGAGCTCCACGTAGACACAGACCTTTGCCTCGTCGTCGAGCGCCGGCAGCGAGGCAAACGCCGTCGACTGCTCGCGCTGGCGACGTAGAATATCCAGGGCGCCAGCATCGAAGTACTCGATGGCAGCCGCATGGGACAGGACAGGGCGCACGGAATCGGTAAAGGACACCGCCTTGTCCTCGCTATCGAAAAAGCAACTCACACCCCAAACGACCGAAGGTGCCGCCTGCAGGGCGATCTCGAGCTCGGTGATAACGCCGAGCGTGCCGCACGCGCCGATAAAGAGGTCGATGGCGTCCATATCGTCCGCAACGAAATAGCCTGAGGCATTTTTTGTCTCGGGCATGGTATAGCCGGGAAGATCGAGCTCGAGCGTACGGCCCTCTGCCGTCACGAGCGACAGGTGGCGGCCCTGGGCAAAAGCCTCGCCGCGCTGAAGCTCAAGCAAATCGCCATCAGCCAGCGCGACGTGGAGTCCCGTGACATGCGGGCGCATGGGACCGTAAGCGTAGCTGCGGGCGCCGGAGGCGTTGCATGCCGCCATGCCGCCCAGACAGGCAGATGCCTCGGTGGGATCGGTGGGAAAGAACTGCTCGGGGGACTCTTGGAACTCCTCGTAGGCCTCAAGCGATGCCTGGTCCCAACCAGCGGTCGGCAGTACCTTCTTGCTCAGCTGCTTACGCAGCTCCGAGAGCACAACGCCCGGCTCCACGCGCAGCAGAAATTGGCCTTGTTCATCGCGGCGAAGGCCCAAGTAGCGATTCATACGGGAAGTATTGAGGATATGCCCACCGTGGGGCACGGCACCGGCGGCAAGGCCGGTTCGGGCGCCCTGAACCGTTACCGGGACACGCTCGGCATGGAGCGTTCCCAAAATGGCACGGACCTCGTCTTCCGTTGTCGGAAACGAGATGCTCGATGCTTCGCCCGATGCGCGAGATTCATCGCGGCCATACTCTTCGAACTCGTCGGTGAAGGGTTTGATGGTTGCAGACACGCGAACTCCCCCTTTAGCTAACTACAGTGTTTGCAGGGAGATGTTACCGCATCGTTTCGTCGACGTGTTCGAGACCGTCTCCATAATTGGCGATTTTTACGTTCGTGCAATTCGGCGAGCGGCAAGGTTTCCTCGGCAGACGATGCTTTTGACACATATCGCCCCGCCGTCGCCGATCGCGTAAATGTCGCTCGAAAAAAGTTGAAGTAATTTTTACTGCCTTTTACCTGCGGAGATGTCAATCCGTCAAGCATTTGGTCAGAAATTGGTCAAGTAGCGGCTGATACGGTCGGCGTCGACAGCCAAAACCGATAGAAGTTTTGGTCCCAGAAGCAGGGAGGTTCCCATGGCATATTACTGGCCCCAGTACGGCGTCGCCATCGAGGTCGACGACGATCCCTATCTCCTGCCTTTCGACGAAGAGGCGTTCCCCGATACGGCGGTCTACCACGTCACCACCGATGTTATCTGCGACCCCGAGTCGTTCTCGGCGCTCGCCCACCACATCGCGCGCATCCACGACATCGAGCTCCCTCGCGACTTTGACGAGCTCATCTACTCGCGCCGCCTGATGCTTCACATGCTCTTTGGAGCGGACCCGTCCACGTTCGCACGTGTCTACACCACCAAGGACGCCGCATGAGTGCGAAGAAGCCGCCCCGCCTTGCAGGACTGGGTCGTCGCAAGAAGTTCATCGTTGTCTGCTTGGCCATCGTCTGTACCCTTGTCGCCGTAGGGCTATACGCCTGGCAGTCGCAGCCCGTGCCCGAAGCGGGCGCCTCAGTCACGACGGCAGAGGGTAAATCGCGACAAGAAATCCAAGATGAGCTCGATGCCATCGTCCGCGACAACATGATGACGATTTCGGTCGCGCCGGTCGCTCAGCTACAGGAGGACGGCAAGCTGCGCGTCAACGTGCAAAACGTCCAAGACAATAAATTTCCCCAGCGATTCCGCGTCATCCAAAACGACGAGACCATGTACGAATCCGGTGTGGTCGAGACCGGCAAGACAATCGAGACGTGCCCCGCCGGCGACATCAAAGAAGGCGAGGCATACATCGAGATCCAGGCACTCGATGCCAAGACCCTCGACAGCCACGGCAATCCGACACGTGTCAAGGTACGGGTTGAGCAAGCCGAGAACTAGCTTTTTCGGCCGACGCGGCACCGCACGCAATTCACCAGCATTCGTCCAATCATCGCGGGGACGGCCCGCGGCGAATAGAAAGGAACGACCATGGACATCACCAGGAACATGAACGGAGCCAGAGCGCTCGTCGTGGGCGCAGGGCTCGCGCTCGCGCTCGCAATGGGCGCCGCCCCGACGCCAGCTCTGGCAGCCGGGCGCGTTGGAACCACGAAAGTAATGGTCAGGACCGAGATCGACAACGTAGAGTTCAAAGTTCCGACGGTTATTCCCTTCGTCGCCAAGGCCGACGGCACGCTTCAGGGCCCCTCAGAAGACGCGACCACCATCGACAATCATTCGGCCTACGGCATCCATGTCACCAACATGAAGATCGACGCCATGAACACCTGGACCATTGCCGCCGACGCCAAGGCCGGAACCGCGCAGAATTCCATCGACTTTAAGGTCGGCCCCGACGGTGCACTCCAGAACGCCAGCGCCGCAATGCAGGAGACGGGCCTCGATCTTTCCAAGAATGCAGCCTTCGACATGGGCTACCAGGGCATTGCCGGCGGCACGGACAAAATTAAGCTCAAGACAAGCGGAAACGTCGCCCGCGTCACGCGCGACATCTTCCGCGTAACCGGCGAAGGCGATCAGGTTGCAACGATCACCTGGACGGTCGAGCCCGGTGCGCACACGGCATAAGGCCGTCGCCCTGGCCGCCGCCGTCAGTATCCTAGCGTTTGGGCCAGCCATGGCCTTTGCCCAGCAAGAACAGGCGCAGGCCGCCACGCAAGTGACGGTCGACCTCTCGGAGCTCGACCGCGGCAACTGCAAGGAACCGTTGGCACAGACAGACGACAGACGATGGCTCTTGGCAGCAGGCGCCACGGCAGCAGGCGCGGGAACCGCCGGCCTCGGTCTGCACATCAAACGCAGCCAGAAACGAAACACGGACAGGCCGCACTAAATTAGCTAAGGAGACCCCATGGCATCGAAGAACCTTTTGCCCGTCGTCGCACTCTGCGGCGCGCTCGCAACCGGAACGCCTGTCGCCGCTTGGGCGACTCCCGTCATGGCAGATTCCTTACCAGCAGCCCTAAGCTCCGCACCAAATCCGTCGAGCGCCATTGCGTGCAAGCGTTTTTCGATCGCACAGGCCGCAATCTCAACCTCGGGATGCCTTCGTCGTAATACGGACGGCTCGATAGTCGTGGATATCAATCGTTCGAACAAGGCAAACGGCTCCCAGGCGGGGTGCGCCGTCTGCACGTGGCGCTCGATTGTGCTCGATGCAGATGGCGATCCGTGCGATTTGGGGTTGCGCATCGATATCGCTTCGGTCGATGACTCGGCGAACGGAGCGAAGGTCGCCTTCGACGGTGCGTTTTTCGAGAAAGGAGGCGGTATATGTCTGGGCTGCGCCGCCGCGAATGCAGACGATGTGCAGCCCACCCTCTCATTCACGGCATCGCTGCGGCTGACCAAGGCGGGCACCGATGCCATCGCGGCGGGAGAAGCATCCCTGCTGTTCTACGCCGCCAGCACCGAAGACACAGACATTCATTTCGAGAAGCCGGCCGGATCGCTCAGCCTTACGCGCGGGACGGAGGCAGGCCCTATTGCGATCGATACCCACACGCTAGGCAGGCAACGCATTCTTGCCGACCCGGCGCTTCTCGAAATGGAGTGGAACGGATCCGGAGCCATCGGGATTGTCCCCTCCGCGCTTGACGCCAAGACGCTCCCCTCAAACGACGAACCCATCAACGCAACCATACAAGAAGAGAGCACGGACAAAGAAGCAGGTGCGGGCGACACGCCGTCGCCGACAAACAGCGTCCCAGCTTCTTTCGAAGCACCGAATGAGCCCGCTACCGGTCCAAACGATCCCGAGCTCGCGGACAGTCTGGGACTTGCTGATCCTCAGGAGATCGATGAAGGTAACTGCTGCGTGCTTGCCGCCCTCGACCACACAGAGGTCATCGATGCTGCAAACATCGAAGTTGCCGCCGCCAATCAGCCCGTCCGCAAGTCGGCCATCATCGCATTTCCCGAATCCATCGAAGTCGTCTTTTTGCCATCAGGCGAGGTCGTGGCCCCAACACTGCTCACCTTGTTGGGCGCCAAGAATACTCGAAACGAAATTAAAAAGGTCACGGTTGTCGACCCTGCAACCACCGCTAAACTGCGTCTATACGCCGTTGCCCCAGACGGAAGCAAGACCTTGGAATTCGATGGCGACACACTTCTAGCCTGGCGACGTCTGGACATTATGCAAGACGTTTCGTATCAGATCGAACTCGAAGGGTTTGATCGTGCCCGCGATGCCAATATCATCGCCGCGGCTATTGAATCCCCACAGCGGCTTATGACACTGCGCTTTGACTACTATCCCTATGTCCCGACAACCACCTGAGGCTTAAATGCTGCGCATCATTCCTAATACCACTTATATAACGTATTAGATGAGTCGCGATGTGCCTCGCATTTCGTTCTGCTACGATTGCCACGTTGGCATCAATACAGGAGGGCTCATGCCGGGCTTGGGAACAATCATCAACGTTGCGCTTTTAGTTGCGGGCGGTCTTTTGGGATTAGCGGGCGGCCGCTTCATTACACCGCGCATCCAAGACACGCTCATGAAAGCATCGGGGCTGTGCGTCCTGTTTATCGGCCTTGGCGGCACCATGCAAAAGATGCTCCTTATCGATGGGAAGGCGCTGTCGACCACCGGTACCACCATGCTCATCGTCTCATTTGCGCTCGGTTCGCCCATCGGCGAGGCCATCAACTTGGAGGCCGCCATCGAGAACCTTGGCGAATGGCTCAAGCGCAAGACTGGCAGTGAGGGCGATAACGAGTTCACCAACGCTTTTGTCTCGACTTCACTCACCGTGTGCATCGGCGCCATGGCCATTGTGGGATCGATCCAGGACGGCCTGCTCGGCGACTGGTCAACGCTTGCCCTCAAGGGCGCACTGGACTGCATCATCGTCTGCACCATGACGGCCTCGCTTGGCCGCGGCTGCATCTTCTCCGCCCTGCCCGTCGCCGTGTTCCAGGGGACGATCACGTTGTTTGCCGGCGCGCTCTCCCCCATCATGACCACAGCTGCCCTCAACAGCCTTTCGCTCGTAGGCTCCATGCTCATCTTCTGCGTCGGCGTCAACCTCATCCGTCCTCAGACCTTCCGCACGGCCAATATGCTTCCCTCCGTCGTCATCGCCGTCATCTACGCCCTCCTGTTCTAAATCTATCAACGCAGCGGTATCTCGAACATCTGTTTGATGCTGTGCTATGATATGAGGTCACCGTAGCTGTGTTCGAGAGGAGGAGCGGTGGCCGACCAGGACATCAAGATGCTCATCGAGCGCATCATGGCCGAGGCCCGGACCCATCAGTCCGCCCGCTTCTCAAACGAAACCTACGCAGACGAGCCGATTCTCAAAACCGGCCGACAGATGCAGAATTTCCTCCCCGACCAGTACCGTAAAATGCGCGAGATATCGCGCTGGCAGGATGACCCCAAGGGCGGTGCGGGCCGCTGGCTTTCGGAAGCCGAGCTTTTTTACCGCCAGGGCCTGCTGATGGCCGACTTTGAGGACGACTGTCCCTACAACGGCACCTTTAAGTCGTACTTTCCCACCTACAACGCCATGAGCGACCGGCAGCTGCGCGGCTACTTTACCTGGCGTGCCCAAGTGCGCCGCGGAACCGTCGAGGAAACGTCTACGTCCTTTGCCTTTCTGTATCTCTATGAGCTGATCTGCGGCATTGGCGTAGATAATCCACTCGATGGTTTTAACAAGATCAAGGCTTTTTGGGATGTCTATCGCGCCTTCGAGCCCGGCATCGACCGGTTTGCGCGCGTGTGGCTGCAAGATTACGCCGTGTTCCACGGGCTCGACCCCAAGCTGCTTCGCGACTCTAAAACCGTCATATTCGATAACGCCCTTATCGAGCTGCGGCGCGCGGCACGAGACCTTGTACCAGCACCGACGCCGTCTGACCCGGCACCCAAGCGTCGCAAAACCTCCGAGCCCACGCTCCCCCTTCCGCCCGATGAGGTGCGCGAGGAGCGACTCATGGCCGCCATCAACGCCCTCTCCACGTACAACCTAAGTAACTCGCGGCTCGACCGCAGCCACCACCGCGATCTGTGCCACGTGGCGTGCGCCGTGTATGTCCGCATAGCGCGCTACTATGACACGCACCGAAAGACCGGCATCGTGGCAAGTTTATTTGGGGAGGAGACGGCCATGCCCTACACCATGTTTGCCTCGGCCGTATTCTTTGCGCCCGAGCGCCACGAGGACTGCGAATACCGTCTGGACCCCATCCATATCTACCGTTGCCAAAACGGTTTTTGGGAATGCATGCGGATTCACGGTAGCAGGCAAAAGAGCAGCAAGCTCGGTGAAATGATGCGCGCCTGCGACCAACGCCTGCGCCTGGCGCTGGACCCCGCCCATCCCCTTAAGGAAGAAAAGGTCCCCAAATATCTGGCCAAGATTATCGATGACGAGATTGTGGCTTGGCTTTCGTGGGACGCCGCACACCAGCCCGTCAAGATCGATATCGATTTGAGCCAGCTGGGGCACATTCGGAGCGCTGCCGCACAAACGCGCGAAGCGCTTTTGATCGACGAGGAACGCGAGGACGGCGCGTCCGCAGAAGCCGAGGCAGCGGACTCAGGGCAACCGGAAGCCGAGCCTGCGGCCGCCGCGACGGTCGAGGCAGTCGCGGCGGCCGCAGGGCAGGACGAGTCCGACGAGCCGACCATATCCACCGAACAGTTTGGTGTCGTGGCACCGCTTCTCGCACCGACGCCCGCGTTCGCAGCTGCTGCGCCCGCTGACGCCACGAACGAACTCGCGCCCGCCGCAGACGCCTATCTCCGCGCGCTGCTCGAGCACAACGCAGTACAGGCGGAATCGGCGGTAGTGCAATCGGAGCAGAGCGAGGACATGCTCGTCGATACCATCAACGAGGCGCTCTTTGACCTGGTGGGCGACACCGTAATTGAATTTAGCGCGGCAGGGCCGCAGATTATCGAGGACTACGAAGCAGACGTGAGAGGATACCTAGACCATGAGTGATACCGCATCCGCAGCACCTCGCGTGCCCAAGCGCGTCGCTGCCGTCATTCTCAACTCGCTCAAGGGCGGTGTGGTCCCGCGCATCGGCCTTCCTTACATCACCGTAGGGCGCGAGGTCGAGATCCGCGCCCTGCTCACCGATCTGAGTCTCATCGCCGACGGTGGCGCGAGCTTCCGCTTTCTGGTCGGTCGTTACGGCGCCGGCAAGAGCTTTTTGCTCCAGACTATCCGCACGCACGCCATGGGCGAGGGATTCGTCGTCGCTGATGCCGACCTGTCGCCCGAGCGCCGCCTGCAGGGCGGTCAGGGACAGGGCCTTGCCACCTACCGCGAGCTCATCCGCAATATATCGACCAAGACGCGCCCCGAGGGCGGTGCGCTCAACCTTATTCTGGATCGCTGGGTCGCCTCGCGTGCCGACGTCGACGAGTCGGTCGTCAATGCCCAACTGGCCCCGCTCGAGGAGATGGTCCACGGCTTCGACTTCACCCGCATGCTCCGCCGCTATCGCATGGCCGCATCCGGGGGCGACGAAGAGGCCATGAGCCGCGTGACCAAATGGATTCGCGGCGAATACCGCACCAAGAGCGAGGCACGCGCCGAGCTGGGCTCCTCGACCATCATCAGCGATGACGACTGGTACGACTACGTTAAGCTCATTGCGCGCTTTTTGGTCTGCAGCGGCTACAAGGGCATGCTGGTGCTCATCGACGAACTCGTGAATCTGTATAAGATTCCCAACGCCATCACGCGCCAATACAACTACGAGAAGATCCTGACCATGTACAACGACACGCTCCAAGGCAAGGCGCAGTACCTGGGCATGATCATGGGCGGCACGCCAACCTCCATCGAAGACCGCCGCCGCGGCGTGTTCTCCTACGAGGCCCTGCGCAGCCGACTCGCTCAGGGCCGCTTTGCGCGCGAAGACCTTAAGGACATGCTCGCGCCCATCATCCGCCTGCAGCCACTCACCTACGAGGAGCTGCTGGTGCTGATCGAAAAACTCATGCAAATTCACGCCGGCTACTTTGGCTGGACGCCCACGCTTACCGAGAACGACTTGGTGGACTTCCTCAAGATCGAGTTCGGTCGCGTGGGAGCCGACACGCATCTGACGCCGCGTGAAGTCATTCGTGACTTTATCGAGCTGCTCGACATCCTATGCCAAAACCCCGACGCCAACGTGGCCGAGCTGCTGCAAAGCGTCGGCGGCGACGCGTTGGCGCCGGCAACCGCAACAGGCGACACCGATACCGCAGGCGGCGACCGTAACTTCGCCGAATTCACCATCTAACCTGCCAATAAGGGACAGGTTTATTTTGGCAGGTTTTATCTGGGCAAACGTTGAAGCAGTAATGCAGCAAGCCGTTGCCAGCCGCGTTGAGAGATTCGTTGTTGAAAGGAGGCCCCGTGAACGCCTTTGACCGCTACGCCCCGTTTATCCAAGACTTCATCTACTCCCACGATTGGGAGAGTCTGCGCTCCATCCAGGTTGCGGCGGCAGATGCCATCTTCAACACGCAAGACAATGTGCTCCTGACGGCATCCACGGCATCTGGCAAAACTGAGGCGGCCTTCTTTCCCATCCTGACCGAGTTTTGGGAGAACCCGCCCGCGAGCGTGGGCGCCCTCTACATTGGCCCCCTCAAAGCACTCATCAACGACCAGTTCGTTCGCCTCAACGACCTCTGCGAAGAGGCCGATATCCCTGTCTGGCACTGGCACGGCGATGTCTCGCAGTCGCACAAGGCCAAACTCATCAAAAAACCGAGCGGCATCTTGCAGATTACGCCCGAATCACTCGAGGCGCTCCTGATCCATAAGCACATGGCGATCCCGCGCATGTTTTGCGACCTGCGCTACGTGGTCATCGACGAGGTTCACTCGCTCATGCGCGGCGACCGTGGCGGGCAGACGCTCTGCCTTGTCGAGCGACTCTCGCGCATGGCCGGCGTGCAGCCTCGACGCATTGGCCTTTCCGCTACCATCGGCGACCCCAAGCGCACGGGCGCTTTTCTCTCACAGGGAACGGGGCGCGACTGCGTTATCCCCCGCTTTGAAGAACCGCGCCGCGTGTGGCGCATCTCCATGGAGCACTTCTACAACTCGGGCCCCCAGGCACAGCAGCGGGGATTCGTAGGCACAGGTCCGCAGGAAGCCGAGGTGCTTGCTTGCGAGCGTATTGAGACGGCGGCGCCCGCGGCGCTGCCCGCATCCGGACAAGACATGTGCCACAGCGGACAGCTTACACAGGAAGAACACCGTCAACGTCGTGAGCAGGCGCGGGACAAGGCCGCTCCCAAAGACCGTCGCACTTCCTCGGCCCCCGAGGGCGAAGTCGACATCCCACGAGCGACCGAGCAGGCGCTTCTCAACCCCACCGACACGGCGCCCGACAACGCCGACCCCGGCATGGGCTATATCTTTGAGCATACGCGCGGCCGCAAATGCCTGGTCTTTGCCAACTCGCGCGAGGAGGCAGAGGCCGTGTGCTCCATGCTGCGCAGCTACTGCGAGAGCCGGCACGAGCCCGACCGTTTTCTCATCCATCACGGCAATCTTTCGGCATCGCTACGCGAGACGGCCGAGGAGCTCATGCGCGACGAGGAGCAGACGCAGACAACCGTCACCACCTCTACGTTGGAGCTCGGTATCGATATCGGCCGCCTGGAGCGCGCCTTCCAGATTGACGCGCCGTTTACCGTCAGCTCCTTTTTGCAGCGCATGGGGCGCACAGGCCGTCGCGATCTTCCGCCCGAGATGTGGTTTGTCATGCGCGAGGAAGAGCCCGAGCCGCGCACGATGATGCCCGAAACCATTCCCTGGAAGCTCCTGCAGGGTATCGCGCTCGTACAACTCTATCGCGAGGAAAAGTGGGTCGAGCCACCCGAGCTCGATCGTCTCCCCTACAGCCTGCTCTATCACCAGACTATGTCGACCCTCGCCAGCACCGGCGAGCTCACACCGGCCGAGCTTGCTCAGCGCGTGCTCACGCTCAGCTATTTCCACCGCGTCTCGGCCGATGACTATCGCGTACTGCTGCGCCACCTCATCAAGATCGACCACATCCAGGTCACCGAGGGCGGTGGGCTCATCGTGGGCCTCGCGGGCGAGCGCATCATCAACAACTTTAAGTTCTACGCCGTGTTCCAGGAAAACGAGGAGTTTACCGTTCGCAGCGAATCGGCCGAGCTGGGCACGATCGTCAATCCCCCACCGCCCGGTGAGCGCATCGCCATCGCCGGACACTGCTGGATTGTCGAGGAAGTGGACTGGAAGCGTCATACCGTCTTTGCCACGCAGGTCAAGGGCCGTGTGCCGGCCTACTTTGGCGACTGTCCCGGCGATATCAATACACACGTACTCGAGCGCATGCGCAAGGCGCTCAACGAGCACGCGGCATATCCGTACCTCATGGGCAACGCACGGGCACGCCTTGCACAGGCTCGTCATACCGCCGAGATTTCGGGCGCGGGAACTAAACCGCTCATTAACCTGGGCGGCGACACCTGGGTGCTCTTCCCCTGGTTGGGAAGCTACGCCTTTTTGGCGCTCGAGCGCATGCTCAAGATTAAATGCGCCGCGGAGCTGGGCCTTCGCGGGCTCGATCCGTCGCGTCCATACTTTATGCAGTTTAAGATGAAGGCCGATGAGGAGACGTTCTTTGAGGTGCTCGCCGCCGAGGCCGAAAAGGACTTCGATCGCATCGAGCTCGTCTATCCTGGCGAGGTGCCTTACTTTGACCGCTACGACGAGTTTGTTCCCGAAGAGCTCGTGCGCAAGGGCTTTGCCGAAGGTGTGCTCGACATAGAGGGCATGAAGCAGCGTGTCCGCAGCTGGTGCGACCACGCCTAGGACCAGTCTTTTTTTGGGACAGGGAGACTTACTTGTCGTGGAGGGCCGCGCCGAGGAAGTCAGCATCGAAGGGCACGGCTTCGGCAAAGGTGTAGTCGCCGTCGCTGGCGATGAGCAGGTAGTTCTCCTCGCCACCGAACTCCGCATCGCCACACGGGACCACCCAGGCATGGGCGAACACCTCGAGCGCCGTGGCTGCGCAATCGCGCAGGAACGTCACGTCGCTCCCCTCGTTCGCGCTCACGATATTGGCCGCATAGATACCGCCGGGGTTCAGGCTGCCCCGCACCAAACGCATCGCCTCAACCGTCGCCAGCTCGCGTACGGGCTCGGCACCGCCAAAGCAATCGCTCACGACCACGTCGTAGCGACGATGCCCCACGCTCGTCACGCCCAGGTACGAACGCGCCTCGGCGGTAATCACCCGCAGGCGATCGCCCGCCGTACGCTCCAGCTCGTCTAGGTAGAACCAACGACGCGCTAGACGTGTAATCTCGGCATCGTACTCAATGACGTCCATGCGCAAACTCTCATGCAACATCAGCGCGAACTTGGGATAGGCAAACCCGCCGCCGCCCAGCATAAGCATGCGGTCGATGCCATGACCATAAGCGTCACGCATTGCGCCCTCGGCCTCAAACACGTCGTCAAACGCACGATAGTACGCAAAGACGGGCTCCGCCCAACGTTCGCCAACGTAGCTTGCGCTTTGGTAGACGCCGCCTTGCACCAACACGAGAATCTCATCGCCGCCCTCATCGTGCACGCGTTTCACACGCGCCAACCCATTGCGGGTTCGCGCAACCTGCAGACAGGCAGCACGAACAGCGACGGCGGCCGCACCAAGCGCCGCGGCTCCCAGAGCAACGCCGGCAACGACGCCAGCAGAAACACTCGGCTTGTTCATTTAGAGCTCCTTTTGCAGATAAAGGCCATGATCGTAAAAACCCAAATGCCGATAGTACTCGCGCGTACCAATCGCGCTGATCACGTTGATGCGCGCATAGCCCGCGTCCCGAGCAATATGGCACGCACACTCCACCAGCGACCGTCCCAACCCATGGTGCTGGGCTGCCTGGCCTTGATCCCCCACGCGCGCCGCCATGCCATACACGTGCACCTCGCGAATCATCGCCTCGTCCGGCGTCGTCGGCAACTCGTCCGCATGCGCGGCAACAAATGCGCGATCGGGCAGCGACAGCCGCAAAAAGCCCGCAATCTTGCCCTGCGGCGTCACCCACTGCAAAAAGCGCTCGTGCGTCACCGGCGTCTCGTACGTCACTTCTTCGTCAAGGGTCAACTCGCCCAGGTCGGCACCCGCCGTGCTGATCTCGCGATAGCGAATCTCACGCACCGTCGCACCGTCACCCCGAGCAGCCAGGCGGTTCTCAACGAGCTGACGCAGGTTGGGCTTCTTGTTGCCCACCATAATGTCGTCGGAGCTAAAGTCGCGAATCATGCGGCTGATGCGGCAGAACGCCGGCGTCACCACGATGTCATCGGCCAGTACGTCGAGCAGCTCTTCCTCGGTATAGGGGCGCCACTCGCCACGCTCGTAACAGCCCACCAGGCGCGAACCCTCGATGAGCGCACACGGGTAGACCTTGACCTCGTCGGGCATAAAGGCGCCCTCGGTCATAAAGCGCTCGTAGTCGCGCTTGTCACCCTCGGGCGTGGCGCCCAGCAAGTTGAGCATAAAATGCGCATGGATCTTAAAGCCAAACAGGCGCGCAAGCGAAAACGCGCGCTCGATCTGCGCCACCGAAATGCGACGCTCGTTGATATCGAGCAGATGCTGGTCGAGGCTCTGGATGCCCATCTGGATCTTGGTACAGCCCAGACGACGGATGAGCGTGAGCGCCTGCGGCGTTACAGCATCGGGGCGCGTCTCGATAACGAGTCCCACCACGCGATGCTTCGCCGTCTCGTTGATGCGTTGCTGCTGCTCAAGCTCCTCCATCGTTGCCGCCTGCCACTCGGCGACCTCGCCCCACGGCGTGCCGGGGCCGTACAGACAACGCACCGCGCGGTTATAGCCGCCCACGGCAGCATCCACACGCCCCTGCTCGTCGGCAACGCCGGCAGCGAGCTTGGCCTCGTCTGTCGCAATGTCGGCAGCCCGATAGCGCTCGCGGCGCTCTGTTACCACCGGCGGCAGGGCATCGGCGGGAGCACCATCGAGCAGGCGCCCTGCCTCGGCACGGCTGATGCCCGGACGCGCCAACATGGGGTTTGCCGCCACGCCGGCGACGGCATCGTCATTGAGCGCACGGAAGAGCTCCGACATAAACCATGCCTGATACCCTTGCGGATAGTCGCTCCAGGTACCACCGAGCACGATGAGCTCTATCTTGTCGGTCGCATGCCCCATCTGCGAAAGCGCGGTCAGACGAGCGCTCACCTGCAGATACGGATCGAAGCAGTTTTGCTCCGCACGGGCACACGCCGGCTCAGCGTGCAGATAGCTCTTGGGCATGCGCAGATCGTTGGGACAAAATAGGCAATCGCCCGAGCATGGCCAGGGCTTGGTGATAACGGTAATGGTCGCCACGCCCGAAGCCGTGCGGCGCGGCTTCATGCGCAGCACCTGCAGCAGTTGGCGTTCCAGATCGGAATCGACATTCCACGCAGCCCACCGAGCCGGCTCCTCGCGCTTCACCCGCTGATAGAACGGCAGCAGACGGCGCTTGGCCAAATCGCGTTTGTCGGCACCCTCACGGCGCGCCTCGGCATGTATCAGTTTGACGAGCGCCTTGTCGTCCACGGTCTCGCCGCGACGCAGGGCCTCAAGTATGTTCAAGATAATCTGTTCCATGTCCCCATTGTAAAGGCAAAGGCGCCGAAGCCAATCTCGGCTTCGGCGCCTTCATCAAACAGCGCGGCTACGTTTGCGGGTCTCCGAAAACCGCATGTCACTCCGAATCAAACGACATGTCGCCCGAACCGACCTTAAAACGATACGTGGCAGATTTATCACCGTTGTCGAATTCAAGATTCAAAATGGTCTCGCCGTCGTAGCCAAGCGGAAGGAAATCGCTCTCGAAGTCGCCGCTGCCCACGGTGAGGCTCGCCTTAAAGCCCGTAGAGTTCGGAACCGATATCTCCACATCGCCCGAGTCCACGCTTACGTCCATCGACTTCGCGGGGGCCTGGTAGAGCTCGAACGTCACATCGCCCGAACCGACCTCAGCACTGAGCGCATCAGTCACGCTGCCCGTAAACTCTACATCTCCCGCACCCAGGAAAAGGTCAAAACCATCACAGATGACACCGGCAATCTGCAGATCACCCGAGCCCACGTGCGCGTTGATCCCCTTCAGATGTTCGGCAACACGGCGCGGCAGCTCGACCGTAACTGAGCGATCGATTGCCTTACCGTCATCACTTCCAAACTGGGAAACCTTGAGCGTCGAGTCCTCGACGGATGCGATGTTTTGCGTCGCGGCCTTGGAGGCATCCATACCCTTGGCAACGCGTCCCCGCTCGATAACGCGAGCCTTGTTGCCATCAACAACCTTGACGTCCACCGAAGCCGCATTGATATCGAAATCGAGGTAGCGGAACTCATCGGCATCAAAAGTCGTGCTCGAAAGCTGCTGAGGCCGAGCGGAATAGTTACCGCTATTCAAGGAATCGTCCTCGTCAAACATATCGTCAAAATCAGACAAATGGCCAGATAGAATACCGGTCGTACGCACAATATCGGAATGAGCCAATAGCCGCGAAGCGCCAAAGACAAGCCCGATAATGAGCACAAACGCCCCGATGCCAACGCCCAGGCGCACCTTAGACTCACGCGAGAGCTTCATCATTCATCACCCTCTTTGACACTCGGCTCAGCGCTGGTCGCGGTAGCCACGTCAGTATCAACCGCAACGGAAACATCCTGAGCCCTAACTGCCACCGGCGCCGGACCAACCTGAATATCCCCGCGTGCCCAGTCGCCATCGAGCGCACGCGCCACCCAGTGATAGATGGGGATCGTAAAGAAAATCAGTGCAGCAAAGGGGCCGCCACCAAACAGGACCATCAGCAAAAAGAACAACAGCCAGCACACGGCCCAATACGGAAACGACTGGAACGGACCTTTCACCGGAGTCGGATTGACCGCACCGGTGCCCGTCACCTGCGCCGTCGCGGCGTTAGCCGCCTGCGCGCTCCAGCTTGCAGCTTGCGCCGCCTTGGCCGCAGCATCACTTGCCTGCGTTGCCGCCTCGGTTGCGCGTGCCGCCGCCTCGTGGGTACGGGCGCGTTCCGCCGCCTCGGCCTCGCGCTGGCGGGCGCGGTCCTCGTTCTCAAATTCGATATCGTCCTCGATCTCGTCGCTCGGATTGAGCAGCTCGTCCAGACTCACGCCATAGAGCTTGGCAAGCGAGATCAGGTTCTCGGTATCGGGCGAGCTCTCCGCGCGCTCCCATTTACTGACCGCTTGGCGCGACAGACCCAGCTTTCGCGCCAACCCTTCTTGGCTAAAGCCCTTGCTGCGGCGAAGGTCGGCGAGCCGCTGCGCAGTTTCTACATTCATGGTTCCTCCTATGCTTTTGCCAGCCGTGCCGCCGGACCGTTGCTGTTCTTAAGGCGCCTTGCACAGTTAAAAATCTATCCGCCACCGCCAAAATCATGCCACCTATTCTAGTGAGATTTTTGACAACCAGCGGTTGCGGGCACATATGAGCTGCGGAAATGTGTCCAAACAAAGCAATGACCCACAGCTCGGTTGTCCCCGTTGCGGCGTTAACGGTAGTATGGTCGTACTGTTTATTCCGCACCGCCATCGGAGGGAGTTCCGCGCCGTGAACCGCGATTTCGCATCATCGCTCATCCAGCTCAACAATACGTTCTATCGCGAGCACTCCACTTCCTTTTCCGATACGCGCCAAGCCCCGTGGCCCGGCTGGGTGCGCACCATGGACATCGCGCTTGAGCAGCTCGATGTGGCCACGATCGAGCATCCCGTCCGCGTCTTCGACCTTGCCTGCGGCAATATGCGATTCGAGAACTTTGCCGCCGGCGGGGCACTTGCCGCCAAGGGCGTCGACGGCGCAAACCCCTCGGCAGATGCCAGCTGCCCCTTCGAGTTCTATGGCGTCGACTCGTGCCAAGACCTGGCCATCGATGCACATGGCCACGCCCTGCGCATTCCCAACCTGCACTTCCAGGAACTCGACGTGCTCGACGCCCTTATGAAGCTCAACCCCGCCGAGACACCCGACGTGCTTTTCGACGCCCCGCTCGCCGATATCTCGGTCTGCTTTGGCTTTATGCACCACGTGCCGTCGTGCGAGTACCGCGTACGCGTGCTCGACACCCTGGTGCGCCAGACACGCCCGGGCGGCATCATCGCCATCAGCTTTTGGGAGTTTATGAACGACGAGCGCATGGCGCGCAAGGCCGTTCGCGCCGAAGCCCGCGCCGAACTCACCCCGCCGTTTGAGGGTTACGATTCCGCGCAGTTTGAAGCCGGCGACCACCTCATTGGTTGGCAAAACGACCGCCATGCCTACCGCTACTGCCACCACTTTGACGATCAACAGATCACCGACCTGGTGCGCGGCGTTCGTACGTTCTACAAGAGCGGCGAGGTTCCCGTACGCGAGCTCGAGCGTTTCCACGCCGACGGCCGTAGCGGCGAGCTCAACCGTTATGTGATTCTCAAGTGTCTGTAGGCACCGACGACGCGCCGCCGAGCCGCGCCGCATCTTTCGGGCAAACTATGCCCACCTTCTTCCAACGCATCGCCGAAACGCGCAGCCATGCGTTTCGCATTTATGACCAAGGAGCCTCATGGGAGCCGTCCACGTTCGCACGCCTAAGAACTTTGTACTCGAGGAGCGCCTGGAGCGCTACGCCGATGCGATTGAGACGAACCCCGAGGCCTATGTCGGAGATTGGCGCAAGGCCTGTGCGCCCGCAGGCAGCAAGCCTTTCGAACACCTTCACCTGGATCTTGGTTGTGGCAAGGGAACGTACCTTGTAGAGCGCGCGGCCCACGAGCCAAACACGCTCTTTATCGGCATGGACCAGGAGCCCATCTGCATCGCCTATGCCGCACAGAAAATCTGCGAGCAGAGGCTGTCCAACGCACTCGTCCTGCCCCGAGGTGCCGCATCGCTGCCGCAGCTATTTGCCGCAGGCGAACTCGATGCCATCACCATCAACTTTCCCACGCCGCAGCCCAAGGCCAAGTACGCCAAAACGCGACTCGTCCATGTCGACCACCTAATGCTGTACCGTCCGCTCTTTTCAGCCGGTGCCACCGTCACACTGCGAACCGACAGTAAGCCATTGCGCGACTACGCCTTGGGGCAGTTTGCTGCGGCCGGCTACGACACGCTTTGGGTAAGCGACGACGTCCGCCGCGACCATCCCGAGCACCCCGAGACCGAATACGAGCGTCGCACGCGCGAGATGGGTGCCGTCGTCTATGGCATTTGCGCCACACCCGGCGCACATCCCAGTGACGATGTGCTCACGGCGGGTCACATGCAGGAGCAAAGTCTTGCCTGCTACCTGCCCGATAACCTCGATGAGCTCACCTATGTGCCTCTGGGCATGGAAGAAGCCGTCGAGAACTTTAGAAACCGCGCCCGCAAGGGCAAGAAGCGCCTGCCGCAGGAGTCCTAGGGGCTTTTGACAGTCGCTGCGCCGGTAACCAAACGCAAATAGGTGCCGACGAACGGCCCTCAAACCTAAGTGAGTAGACTTTTTGGCAACAACCAAGCACAACCCGTATGGCGAAAACTAAAACCGCAGGTAGAGCCCTTGCGTAAAAACCATGTGCTCGCGATATCGCAAAAAGTCTACTCACTTAGCTGGCGACTGCACCAAACGGCTGGCAGAACGCCCATTTCCTGCATTTTCTTGCCTGCGAACGCATCGATGCGACGCTACGCCATAATGGATGGCGGACAAACGCGAGAGAAAGTTACCACATGACGCAAAGCACGACAGATACCGCCGCCAGCACCGTCTCCGGCGCCGGCGCTGCCAGCTCATTCTCGGGCGGCACGGGAACCGAGGCAGAGTTCGGCTCGCTCGGCGCACTCTCCCCCACCTGGTGGGAGCCCGAGGACGGCAGCGAGCCCGAGCCGTGGCTCACGCCCGATCAGTCCTTCGAACGCTTCTTTGAATGGACGAGCGACCGCGGCATTGAGCTGTGGGACCACCAGGAAGAGGCCCTCATGGACCTGGCCGCCGGCGATCACGTCATCTTAGGCACGCCGACCGGCTCGGGTAAGTCGCTTGTCGCGCTGGGCATGCTCTTTATGGGCATGGCGCAGGGCAAGCGCTGTTATTACACGGCCCCCATCAAGGCCCTGGTCAGCGAAAAGTTTTTCGACCTGGTGCAGGTGCTCGGCCGCGATAACGTAGGCATGATTACCGGCGACACGCATATCAACACCAAGGCGCCCGTCATCTGCTGCACGGCCGAAATCCTTGCCAACGATGCGCTGCGCGAGGGCGAGGACGCCGACGTGGGCTGCGTGGCCATGGACGAGTTCCACTACTTTGCCGACCCCGACCGCGGCTGGGCCTGGCAGGTGCCACTGCTCACCCTGCCCCACACGCAGTTTATGCTCATGAGCGCCACGCTCGGCAATGTCACCGCCATCGCTGCCTCACTCGAGGAGCACACCGGTGCCACGTGCGACCTAGTCGTCGATGCCCCGCGCCCTGTTCCGCTGAGCTACGGCTATGTGACGACCTCCCTCGAAGGCACAGTCGAGCTCGCGATGCGCCGCGGCGAGGCCCCGCTCTATATCGTGCACTTTAGCCAGGATGCCGCACTTGCGACGGCACAGTCGCTCGCCAACTTCGGCATTGCCAGCAAGGAGCAGCGCGAGGCCATCAAGGAGGCAGCCAAGGGCACGAGCTTCTCGACGGCCTTTGGCAAGATTCTTAAGCGCTTGCTCGGATGCGGCGTCGGCGTGCACCATGCCGGTATGTTGCCGCGCTATCGTCTGCTGGTCGAGCGCCTGGCGCAGCAGGGCTTGCTGCCCGTCATCTGCGGCACCGACACGCTCGGTGTCGGCATCAACGTACCCATCCACACCGTGGTGCTCACCGCGCTCACCAAGTTCGACGGCTACAAGATGCGTCGCCTGCGCGCCCGCGAGTTCCACCAGATTGCCGGTCGCGCCGGCCGCTCGGGCTTCGATACCGAGGGCATGGTAATTGCCGAGGCGCCTGAGCACGAGATCGAAAACGCCAAGCTCATGGCCAAGGCGGGCGACGACCCCAAGAAGCTCCGCAAGATTAAAAAGAAGAAGGCCCCCGAGGGCTTTGTCACCTGGAACAAGCAGACCTTTGAGCGCCTGATCGAGACGCAGCCCGAAACGCTCAAGCCGCGCCTTCGCATCACACACTCCATGGTGATTAGCGTGGTCGAGCAGGGCGGCGACGCCCGCGCCCGCGTGCACGACCTTATCGAGACAAGCCTGCAAACGCCCGAGGAAAAGGCGAAGCTCGAGGTTCGTGCCGACGAGATCTTCGCCACGCTCATCGACTCCGGCGTCGTCGTGCGCACCGAGGTGCCGCCCGCACCCGACGCTCCGGCTGACGCCGCGCCGGACATCGACTACGCACTGACGGTCGACTTGCCCGAGGACTTTGCGCTCGACCAGCCGCTCTCGCCCTTTTTGCTTGCCGCGCTGGAGCTGCTCGACCCCGAAAGTGAGACCTATACCATGGACCTCATCAGTATGGTCGAGGCCACGCTCGAGGACCCCAAACAGGTGCTCCGCGCCCAGGAGCGTGCCGCGCGCGACCGCGCCATGGCCGAGATGAAGGCCGACGGCGTCGAATACGAGGAGCGCCTGGAGCGCATTCAGGACGTCACGTACGAAAAGCCGCTCGAGGACCTGCTCGATGCCGCTTTTGACAAGTACTGCCAGGAAGTACCCTGGGCAAACGACTACCAGCTCTCTCCCAAGAGCGTCCTGCGCGATATGCTGGAAAGCGCGAGCGATTTTAAGGGCTACATTCAAAAGCTCGGCATCGCCCGCTCCGAGGGCATTTTGCTGCGCTACCTGGCAGAGGCTTACCGTTCGCTCGACCGCACCGTACCGATCGAGAAGCGCGACGAGCGCCTGCGCGACATCATCTCGTGGCTCGGCTTTGTGGTGCGTTCGGTGGACTCGAGCCTGGTAGACGAGTGGGAGAACGCCGGCAACCCGGCCGCGCTCGACGCCGCGCCGCCGCAAGGCATCGACGAAGTCGTGGCGGACCGCCGCGGCTGCACGCTGCTGGTGCGAAACGCTCTCTTCCGCCGCGTGACCCTTGCCGTCCGCGGGCACGTGCGCGACCTGGGAGACCTCGATGCCGATTGGGGCATGAGCGAGGTTCGCTGGCAAAAGGCGCTCGACGCCTACCACGAGCAGCACGAGGAGATTCTCACCGACGGCGACGCGCGCTCCTCTGCTATGTTCTCGATCGACGAGTCCGACGAGAAGGCGCTCCACGTGTGGCACGTGCACCAGATTTTTGCCGACGAGGACGGCGACCACGACTTTGGCATCATGGGCGATGTCGATCTGGACGCTACACAGGACGGCGGCGAGGTCATCTTCAAGAACTACCGCGTCGGCTTTATCGAGGACTTGCTCGAAGACTAGCCAACATAATGGAACGAAACGAAGCGGGGCCGCTGGCAACATCGCCAGCGGCCCCGCTCTTGCAATATCCGCTATGCCTTACTCGGCATCCTCGACCTCATACGAATCTGCCTCGGCTGGCTCATCGTTTGTCTCTGGTGTAGCCTCATGCGCCTCGTCAAACGCTGCCTTCATGGTCTTGTTGCCCCATGTGAGCTTGCGGATGGTAAGCTCATCGGCCTTGTTGTGGGCAAGACGCAGGTTCTCGGTGCTGCGGCGCAGGTCGTCCTTGGTCTTCTCGAGCTGCTTAATGGCGGCATCGATCTCCTTGATTGCCGACTCGAATTGCTTACTCGCCAAGTTGTAGTTGCGCGAGAAGCCATCCTTGAACTTCTCCATCTTGGCTTCGAAGTTCGTGACATCGATATTTTGCTGTTTGTACTCCGCCAGTTCCTGCTTATAGCGAAGCGAACCCATGGCGGCGTTGCGCAGCAGCGTAATCATGGGAATGAAAAACTGTGGGCGGATCACGTACATCTTCTCGTAGCGATAGCTCACGTCCACGATTCCTGCGTTATAAAGCTCGCTCTCGGGCTCGAGCAACGTGCAGAGCACCGCGTACTCACAGCCTTTCTGGCGACGATCGTGATCGAGCTTCTTAAAGAAATCCTCGTTCTTATGCTTGGTCGCGGTCTCGTCGTTCTCGTTTTTCATCTCGAACATGATCGAAATGATCTCGCTGCCGCTCGCGTCACACTCGCGGAAGATAAAGTCGCCCTTGGTGCCCTCGGACGCATCGTTGTCTTTCTCGAAGTACGCGTTGGGAAACGCCGTCATGCGTAGGCGGTTAAACTCGGTCTCGCAGTGCTGCTCGAGCGACTCGCCCACCATCTTGGTGGACAGGCGGACCTTCATGTCCTTAAGGCGCTCAATCTCTTCATCCTTATAGCGAATCAGCTCCTCGTTCGCGCGCTTGGTCTGCGCAAGTTCGAGCTCGTGTGCCGCCTTGGCCTGCTCCTCGCGCGAATCGCGCACCGCCAGCTCGTTCGTCAGCTTGGCACGCGCCTCGTCGCGCTCTCGCTCCGCCGCGGCAACCGCCTCTGACAGGTTCATTTTTGCCGTCAGCTCCTGCTCGCGTAGCTGGGCGCGCAGGCCCTCGGCCTCCTGCTCAGACTGAGCCTTTGCGGCAGAAAACTTCTCCTGCACCTTCGCCTGATAGTCAGCAAGCGTACGTTCGGCCTCGCTGCGAGCGGCATCGAGCTCACGCTGCGACTCAGCCGTAGCAGCGGCGAGCGCCATCTCCTGGGCCTTGTCCGCCGCGGCAAGCTTGGCCTGCAGCTCGGCAATCTGCGCATCGCGTGCGGCCAGATCGCTTTGAGCAGCGTTGCGCGCCTCCGACTCGGCAAGCCTGGCCTCGTCATCCTTACGTCCCAACTGTGCACGCAAGCTGTCGATTTCGCGCTGGAGCTCGGCATTCTCCTTTTGAGCATCGGCGCGGGCCTCTACCGCCGCACGCTGGCTTGCGCTCTCGCGCTCTGCAGCAGCGCCCTCGAGCTTGGCGCGCAGCTTGGCAAGTTCGGCATCGCGCTTGGCGACCTCTTGTGCCAGCTGTTGAGCTGCGGCATTCTTCTGCTCGATAAGCTGGGCGTTACGCTGGGACTCCGCCTTTTGCAAAGCGGCCGTCGAACGCGAGCGTTCAAGCTCCAGCGCCTGCTCGCCCTCGCGCTGGACCGCCTTCACACGCTCATCAAGATCGCGCGAGAACTCGGCATCGCGCACCTGTTTGACGATATCCGCATAGCCGGACGCATCGACCTTAAACACTTCGCCGCAATGCGGGCACTTGATCTCGTTCATGGCAGCTCCTCGATGGACGCAAATTTAAACCGTCTACACTCTACCGCGCCGCGCGGACAAAAAAGGCGCCGCTGCCATAATGGCAACGGCGCCAGAACCACGGTAAAGGTGCCTGGCCCATCTTGTGGTGGTTCGAGAATTACAGTCCAAAAAAGCCTAGGATCTGGTCTCGGCTTACGGGCTTGTAGTCGTTGGCGTCGAGGCCCACATCGTAGCGAAGAATGGGGCGATCGCGGTTGCGCGCGTTGGCGCGGTCTCCCCTGCTGTGGATATGCCCGTGCAGCATGATGGCGCCGCGCGCCTTGCCATTCCAGCTGAGCATGGGGTAATGGCTCATCACCAGGCGATGACCCTTAGCGTAACCGGGAGCAACCTCCAGATAATCGCGTACCTCATCCCAAATGCGCGGCGCGTCCGGATCTTCCCAGTCGCCGTCATGGTTACCACGGATGAGCGTCACGTTCTGGCATTCGATACGCTCGCGCAGGCGCACCGCCTCCGCCAGGGGCAAACGATAGGTAAAGTCACCCAAAATATAGAGACGGTCGTCCGTCGCCACGCACTCATTGATGGCATCGATGACCTTGCGGTTCATCTCCTCGACCGAATCAAACGGCCGATCCATATCGTGCAAGATATTCGTATCGCCCAGGTGCAGGTCGGCGGTAAACCACATCATCGTCTGTATCCTCATTTCGCAACGTGTCTAACACGTGCCTAGTATACAGACGCTTTGGCGCGTCGGTTAGCCAAAGAGCCCGACGAACGGACCTCGGCGGCGTTTGTCTTTCTTTTTCGACGCATCACCCTGGGCGTTCTTGTCCTGCCGCTTCTTCCGGTCCTGCTCCAACTCATCGTCATCGAGCAGCATATCCCACTCAAACGGATCGTCTGTCAGATCGAACAGGTCGTCGTCATCAACCATGACCGCCTCCATTGCCGACTAGCGGGCATCCACCACATAGAGTCCAACGCGCACCTGATGCCACGGGCTGCGCTCGGGAGCAACCTGCTGCACACGGGCTTCAAATACGTCCCCATGCCCGTAATACATCATCAAGGACAGCGGGCCAACCTCGTCTCCCGGAACATAGCCAAGCTTGGTCTTGCCATAATAGATCGCAACCGCCTCGGGGTCGTGAGGATTATCACGTTCGGCACGCAGCGTCAGTTTATCGCCCGCTTTAAGATCGCCCAAGACCAAGGCGCCGTCGGCATACTGAAATCCCGCAATGTGAAACGACAGAAGAACACGTGAAGGCTCGTACATAGCAGCTCCTCTAACGGCCGGGATACCCGGCACTCAACCTTATCGAGAAGTCTACGGGCCCGTGCGGACATAAATTCATCCTTATCTGATTCTAATGCACAAACATGCGCACGAACTTGTGCTTCCAGCTTGCATAAGGGGCATAGCGGAATGGCACGTCCAACCACGTTGCCTTGTTCACGATGCTCTTCTTGTGGCTAAACGTATCGAAGCTCTCGCGTCCATGGTACTGCCCCATACCGCTCGCTCCCATGCCGCCAAAGCCCATATGACTCGTAGCCAAATGCATAATGGTGTCATTAACACAGCCGCCGCCAAAGGGCACGTAGCGCACAAAGCGCTGCTGAGCCGCGCGATCCTGGCTAAAGATATACAGGGCCAGCGGCGTCGGACGATCCGTAATAAACGCTTCGGCCTCGTCTAAGCTCTCAAACGTCAGCACCGGCAAGATGGGGCCGAAAATCTCCTCCTGCATCACGGCGTCATCGGGGGCCACGCCGTCTAGGATCGTCGGCTCAATTTTGAGCGACGACTCGCGCGCGGTACCTCCCAGCACAACCTTATCGGGATCGATCAGCCCGCGCGCACGCGCAAAATGCTTGGCGTTGACGATGTGACCGTAATCCTCGTTGTCGAGCGGGTGCTCGCCAAACATACGACGGGCTTCCTCCTTGATGAGTCCCAGCAGCTCGTCGTGCACGCGCGTATCGACCAGCAGGTAGTCGGGCGCCACGCAGGTCTGCCCTACGTTGAGCCATTTACCAAAGGCGATACGCCGTGCCGCGACCTTCAAGTTTGCCGTCGCATCAACGATGCAGGGACTCTTGCCGCCCAGCTCAAGCGTCACGGGCGTGAGGTTTTTGCTCGCGCGCTCCATGACGAGCTTGCCGACCGGAACGCTACCGGTAAAGAAGATCTTGTCCCAGCACTCATCGAGCAGCGCTTCGTTTTCGGCGCGGCCGCCCTCGACAACCGTCACCAGACGCGGATCAAATGCCTCTTCACAGATTTGCCTGAGCACCGCGCTCGATGCCGGAGCATATGCGCTCGGCTTGATGACCACGGTATTGCCCGCGGCAAGGGCGCCGGCAAGCGGTTCGAGCGTTAGCAAAAACGGGTAGTTCCAGGGCGCCATAATGAGCGTGACGCCATAGGGCACGGCTTGCGTTTTGCACACACTCACGGCGTTGGCGAGGTCACACGGACGCAGGCGCGGACGACTCCATCGAGCCACATGCGCAATCTGATGGCGAATCTCGGAAAGCGATGTGCCGATCTCACACATATAGGCCTCGTCATGCGACTTTCCCAAATCGGTCTTGAGCGCATGGGCAATATCGGCCTCGTGGGCCCGTACCGCATCGCGTAAACTCACGAGCGCACGACGTCGAGCATCGACATCAAACGTGGCGTGCGTCTTAAAGTAGGCGCGCTGATCGCCGACGATGCGCGCAATTTCCTCGGTGTTCATGGCGCCCTCCTAGTTCTCGTCCTCAAGCATACCACCCGCGACGACCTCGTACATACGCTCGAGCTCCAAGCGGTCCATTAAAAGCGGAACGGGGTACAGCGGATTAGCCTCGGCATCGGCGTGCGTTGCCATTTCGGGAATGTCGGAGCGGCGAATGCCTGTCACATATTTGGGGATACCCAGGGCAACGTTCATGCGGTCGACCCAATCGATAAAGGCCTCGGCCGCAAGACCGTCCTGCGCGGTAGCCGGCGCAATGCCCGCCATGCGAGCAAGATCGGCGAGCTTGGGGGCGGCGGCGTCACCATAAGCGCGAAGCATGTGCGGCAGGATGATCGCGTTGGCCAAGCCGTGCGGAATCCCGTATCGTCCGCCCAGGCTGTGTGCAATGGCATGCACGTAGCCCACGTATGAGCGCGTAAAGGCAACACCCGCTTTATACGCCGCCGAAAGCATATTGCGGCGCGCACGCATGTTGTCGCCATGCTCATAGGCCTCGAGCAAATTATCGCGGATGAGTTGCACCGCCTGACGCGCCATCTTGCGCGTATAGGGCGTGGTGCTGCGCCCGATAAAGGCCTCGACGGCATGCGTCAGAGCATCCATGCCCGTCTGCCCCGTAATGGAGGCGGGCAAGCCGCGCGTAAACTCGGGGTCGTGCACCGCAAAGCGCGGGATAAGCACAAAGTCGTTAATGGGGTACTTGTAGTGCGACTCGTCATCGGTAATGACCGCTGCGAGCGTGACCTCGCTACCCGTACCTGCCGTGGTGGGAACGGCGATGAGCAGCGGCAGGCGACGATGAACGCGCAGCAGGCCGCGCATCTTGTTGATGGGCTTGTATGGCTGCGCAATGCGCGCCCCCACACCCTTGGCACAGTCCATGGCCGAACCGCCACCAAAGCCGATAATGGCCTGGCAAGCGCTCGCGCGATACAGGGACGCCGCTTCCTCCACGTTTGAGACCGTGGGGTTCGCACGTGTTTCGGCATAGACCGCAACGCCAATTCCCTTGGACGCGAGCGCTGTCTCGAGCGGTGCCGTGAGCCCCAGACGGGCAATGCCGGGATCCGTCACGATAAGGACCTTCTGGATCGAGCGCTTTTGAAGCACCGCGGGCACATCCTCGGCATGCTCTAAAATGCGCGGCTCGGTATAGGGCAGGATTGGCAATGCAATGCGAAAAACCGTCTGATATGTTCGACACCAGGCACGACGGGCTAGATGCATAAAGGAAACTCCTTCATTTGTTGATAGGTCAACATTTGCTCGACCGATTGTACTCATCGGAGGTCGCACGAGGTCTAGCAATCGTTAATCAATCAACATCTTCACATGCCCAAAATTGTTTTATTAAAAATCATTCCTAATAGGCTTCACATTCGGTCGCATTTATGGATAATAGAACTCGTCAAGACGCACGTCCGGAGAGGGCCCTTACGGGACCGGACGAGCGCGCCATCGCCATCGATCGAAAGGATCGAATTATGAAGTTTGTTTGCCCCGTTTGCGGTTATGTGGAAGAGTTCGACGGCGACCAGCTGCCCGAGGATTTCAAGTGCCCCCAGTGCGGCGTTCCCGGTTCTCGTTTCCTGAAGCAGGAAGAGGGTCAGCTCGAGTGGGCTGCCGAGCACGTCGTGGGCGTCGCCAAGATGGAGGGTGTCTCCGAGGACATCGTTGCCGATCTGCGCGCCAACTTTGAGGGCGAGTGCTCTGAGGTCGGTATGTACCTGGCCATGGCTCGCGTCGCTCATCGCGAGGGCTATCCCGAGATCGGCCTGTACTGGGAGAAGGCTGCCCACGAGGAGGCCGAGCACGCCGCCAAGTTCGCTGAGCTCCTGGGCGAGGTCGTGACCGACTCCACCAAGAAGAACCTCGAAATGCGCGTTGAGGCCGAGAACGGCGCCACCGCCGGCAAAACCGATCTTGCCAAGCGCGCCAAGGCCGCTGGCCTCGATGCCATCCACGACACCGTGCACGAGATGGCTCGCGACGAGGCTCGCCACGGCAAGGCTTTCGCCGGCCTGCTCAAGCGCTACTTTGGCTAAGCCAAACGCCTGAGAGACATTCTCTAGCTTTATAAGGCCCGGACCGCATGGTTCGGGCCTTTTTCGTGTCTTGCAAACCAGTTAACGTCCCAAAAATAGGACCACCTTTGACATCGGCTTCGCGTCAAAAACTAAGTGAGTAGCCTTTTGGGAACTTGTCGAGCAGACCACCCGTATTGCTTTATAAAACCGCAGGTAGATAGCTTGCCGCAAAACAATCTGGTCGCCATCACGCTAAAAGTCTACTCACTTAGATTTGCAACCGTCCATGATCGGGCCTTTTTGTGTCTAACGGGCATCTTTTTGTCGATTTCTCCCAGTTTTGACCAGTCAACGAATAGCTCAGACCGAAGCAATGCCTCGGCCCCTTGCTCCTCCAAGCTTTTATCGCGATATTCAACATCGAGCAACCTGCATACGGCCTTAACAATCGCATGGAATCTATCATCATCGGATATCTGTCCGTGTGTCAGGAGAAATACATCGTAGCCCATGGCCTGAAGCGCCGTCATGCGGTCGGCGTCACGCAAACCATCCCCGGCTCGCCCGTGTGAGCCCTTTCCTTGGCATTCAATGGCCACCTGTCGCTCTCCGTCCGGCGAAGAAAGAAGTAGGTCGATATATACACGGGACTTGCCTACAATCGCCCGAGCACTTGCGCTTAGCGCCACTTCGACATTGAGCTCTATGCCGCAAAAACCTTCGCCTCCCAATGATCGTGGCAACCCAAGCAACAAATACGTCTCAACCTCAAAAGGCGATGCGGCACCCAGTGGAACGAGATGCGATACCGCGACAAATCGCTTGCCGTAACGCATCCCACAAACATCTGAACAAAAACGGTCAAGGTCTCCGCCCAAAACCAAAGCGTCTCGACGCCATAAATTTGAGGCGGTGCCGTCCTCGGACGGGCAGCGCACCCAACCGAACGTTGTCGAAATCGCGCCCGAATCAATTGCACGCGAAAGCTCCGCCTCAAGTGCCGCCGGCAGGGCACACACCGCAAACAAGCCACACATCTCCGCCAATACCAAAAGAAGCTGAAGATCCGTCAGATGCCGCAACATGATGAATGCCGTCAGTAGAGGAGACGTAATCAAAACCCCATGCTCCGTTTCCAGCACGGATTCCCTGGGAAGCTCACCAAGAAACAGCCGCTGCCTAATGCTGGCAGGACAAGTCCGTTTGTTTCTCGTCCGAACCAATGTATACAACGGAAAACCGAGCGCGACCGCAGCCGTCGGGTTGCGGGCGAGATCATATCGCTGCCGGTCTTCTTCCGGTCGTGGAAGCGGCGGACACAAAGCGCGGACTTGAGGAGGCAAACGCCAGTACCTAAAAGCTGATATGTCACAAAGTAGATCCTTCATAGGCACAGGAAAACACGAATTTCAACCCAGTCAGTCACGCATTGGCGCGAACGCACCAAAAATGGCGCCGAACGGACTGCCAAGTTTTCAACAGCCCTCCCCAACTGGCCAAAAGCTTGCCGAGAGCTGGACGAAGCCCTGTTGAAAACCCCATTTTTTTCTCATGCAGGAGCTTTGCGCGGCAAGTGAGTAGACTTTTTTGAACATCCCGAGCAGGCCGGTCATCCTGCTTTTCAAAACCGCAGGTAGATAGCTTGTTACAAAACTGTCTGGTCGCCAAAGTGCTAAAAGTCTACTCACTTAGGTTGCAGAGTGCTCCCCATTAGCTGCAATTCCAAGGTAGTTAGTACTTTTGGACTCAGATCGTCATACTGAACAAGAATTTGAGTTGAGTTTTCAGGGACAGATGCGCCATCGGCACACCAAAAACAGTCACCGATATCGATAAAAGGGATGCTCGAGCGCGTGAGGGCCCGTGCAAAAGAGCTTCCGCCCGCGTCACACTCCACGGCCACGACGCAGTAAAGGCCGGCGTCCGCGTACTCGATCGAGACTTCCCCTGCCGGAAACGTTTTCCGTACAAGCGCCGCCAGGCCATCACGCGCCCCACGAGCACGAGCGCGCACGCGGTTCACATGTCGCTCGTAATCACCCGATTCCAGCAAACGCGCCAAGGCAACCTGATCAACAGAACTTACCGACGAGGCGTAGAAACCAAGGTTGCGTTTAAACCTCTCCATTAGTTCATCGGGCAGCACCATGTACGCCAAACGCAACGCCGATGAAAGACTCTTCGAAAACGTGTTGGTGTAGATAACCGACTGGGCGGCATCGATCGACGCGAGCGCGGGAATCGGCTTGCCGGCAAGGCGAAACTCACAATCAAAGTCGTCTTCGATGAGATACCGACCTGGTCGCTCGGCGGCCCAGCTCAGCAGCGCATAGCGACGCGCAATGCTCGTCACAAGACCGGTCGGATACTGATGAGACGGCATCAGATGAAGGACATCGGTCCCGGTTTTCTGCAGCGCGCTCAAGTCCACGCCCTCAGCATCCAACGGGACATGCCGCACTTCGCAACCCATGGCCTGATAGATGCGCGTCAAGCGCAAATAGCCTGGATCCTCGACGGCATACACCTTGTCCGCGCCAAGCAACTGAACCAACATGGTATCGAGCAGCTGGGCGCCCGCACCGATAACGATATTGTCGGGATTGACATTCATGCCCCTTGTCCCGCGCAGATGGTGCGCAATTGCACGTCGCAGTCGAGCGGTGCCCTGCGCCGGTGCGGGCGAAAAGATTTCACGTTCGTCTTCGGACGTCAGCGTCGCCCGTAGCGCACTTTGCCAAAGCCGCGCCGCCTCCAAAGCGGAAGGAGAAAGTGCGTCGAATCGCTCTGCCTGCCCCATGGCATCATGCGCGCTGGGACCAACAGGGACAGCATCTCGGTCGATATCCCCCGCAGCAAAAGCCAAAACCGGCGCATCCGGAAGCTCGCACGCGTAGTAGCCACGACGCGGCATCGAGCAAATATAGCCCTCGGCAAGCAACTGGCTATATGCATTCTCGATGGTAATGACACTGATACCCAAATGACTCGCAAAGGCGCGCTTAGACGGCAGATGCTCCCCCGCCGCAATACGGCCAGCAACAATATCATCGCGAATTTGCTGGTAAACATACTCATAAAGCGATGCTTCGCCGCGATTTTCCAAATTGTAGTCAAGCATGGGTCTATCACCTGACCTTATCGAATCATTCAATCTGGCATTAGTCTGACCTTGTTATTATCTCGAAAACTGAGTATTTCGCCATACCCAGCTCCCCGATAGGATGTTCCGTCAAGCAATGTACATGCCAACCAAGGGAGCAACCATGGCAGAACAGACCAGCAAGGCCGATCGCGTCAAACTCAATCGCGAACTCGCGCAGATGCTCAAGGGCGGCGTCATCATGGACGTCACCACGCCCGAGCAAGCACGCATCGCCGAGGAGGCGGGCGCCTGCGCCGTCATGGCGCTCGAGCGTATCCCGGCCGACATCCGCGCCGCAGGCGGCGTCTCGCGCATGAGTGATCCCAAGATGATCAAGGGCATCCAGGAGGCCGTCTCCATCCCCGTTATGGCCAAGTGTCGCATCGGTCACATTGTCGAGGCGCAGGTCCTGCAGGCCATCGAGATCGATTACATCGATGAGTCCGAGGTCCTCTCCCCTGCCGATGACGTCTATCACATCGACAAGACCCAGTTTGACGTGCCATTTGTCTGCGGCGCCCGCGATCTGGGCGAGGCGCTGCGCCGTGTTGCCGAGGGCGCCACGATGATTCGCACCAAGGGCGAGCCGGGCACGGGCGACGTCGTCCAGGCCGTGCGCCACATGCGCAAGATCCAAAAGCAGATCCGCGACGTTGTTGCCCTGCGCGACGACGAGCTCTTTGAGGCAGCCAAGCAGCTGCAGGTTCCGGTCGAGCTGGTGCGCGAGGTCCATGCCACGGGCAAGCTCCCCGTCGTAAACTTTGCCGCCGGCGGAGTCGCGACCCCCGCCGACGCCGCGCTGATGATGCAGCTGGGCGCCGAGGGCGTCTTTGTTGGCTCGGGCATCTTTAAGAGCGGCGACCCCGCCAAGCGCGCCGCCGCCATCGTCAAGGCCGTGGCAAACTTCACCGACGCCAAGCTCATCGCCGAGCTTTCGGAGGACCTGGGCGAGGCCATGGTGGGCATCAACGCCGACGAGATCGAGATCATCATGGAGGAGCGCGGGCGCTAGTCCAGCAGAAAGGATCGCACATGAGCGATTATGCACACCAAACGGTTGCCGTGCTGGCGGTCCAAGGCGCTTTTGCCGAGCATGAGGCAAGGCTATCTGAGCTGGGCGCACGCTGTATTGAGCTGAGGCAGGCGGCTGATTTGAAGCAGAACTTTGACCGTCTGGTACTTCCCGGCGGCGAGTCTACCGTTCAAGGGAAACTGCTTGATGAGTTGGGCATGCTCGAGGAGCTTCGTAACCGTATCGCTGAAGGCATGCCCGTCCTGGGCACCTGCGCCGGCCTGATTCTGCTGGCTCACGACCTTGCCGCTCATGACGATAAGGGCACGCCGCGTTTGGCAACCATGGATGTGCTCGTTGAGCGCAATGCCTATGGCAGACAGCTCGGCAGTTTTCGCACCAAGGGACAGGTAGACGGCATCGACGGTGAAGTGCCGCTGACATTTATCCGCGCGCCCCGCATCGTCGAGGTCCACGGCGACGCCAAGGCCTTGGCAGAGGTCGATGGCCGCATCGTCGCCGCCCGCCAGGGCAACCAGCTCGGCGTAACCTTCCACCCCGAACTCGATGAAGACACCCGCCTCCACGAACTGTTCCTACAAATGTAGGTAGAACAAAAACGAGAGTGGATAATCTCCCACTTTGAGCTTGAATGCAGACTCAAACCGGGAGATTATCCACTCTCATGCTATGTAGTCGTTGGGGACGTTCTTAAACGACTAGTCAAACAAGAACGTCCCCAACGACCACATTGCGATAGACGACCACGTTTGTCCAGATAAAACCGACCAAATAAACCTGTCCCCTTTTGGTAGGTTTGGATCAAGGCAACGCCGATGCCTTGGTACCGACAGCGAAAACCCGCCAGAGCGAGCAAGGTGCCTTGAAACGAGGCGGCATTGATTTTTTGATCATGCCGCCGAAGTTGAAAGGCAGATTGCCGTTCTGGCGGGTTTGCAGCGTCAACTAGTTACGCGGTTCGTAGAACCGCGTAACCCCTAGAAACGGTTGCCGCGGAAGCCGCCGCCGTTACGGCCGCCACGGTCGCCACCGCGACCGCCGCGGTCGTTACCACGGTTGCCGCCAAAGCCGCCACGGTTGCCACCGCGATCGCCATAGCCACCACGGTTGCCACCAAAGCCGCCGCGACCGCCACGGTCGCCGCCACGGTCGCCGCCACGGTCGCCAAAGCCGCCACGGCCACCGCGATCGCCACCGCGACCGCCACGGTCGCCGCCACGGCCACCGCGATCGCCAAAGCCGCCGCGACCGCCACGGTCGCCGCCACGGCCACCGCGAGGACCGCGGTCCTCGTCCAGGCCCATGGCGACGAGCGGAGCGATAACCTTATCGAGAGCGGCCATCAGCTCGGTAGCCTCCTCGTAAGAAAGCTCGGGCAGGAGCTTCTCCTTCTTGTTGGCAAGCTCGACCAGGCCCTCAGCGGCATCCTCGGCAGCGAAGACAACGATCTTGCGCATATCGCCCTCGGCGTCGTCGATGCGGCCGACCAGATCGGCAGCCTCGGCCTCGGCCATCAGGCCATCGAGCTCACGAAGGCGCATGCCCAGCAGGTCGGACATTTCCTTCTGCTCCATCTTGGGCTTGAGGTCAAGAAGCTTGATGGCGCGCTCGATGTTCGCCATGCGCTCGGCCTTGGCCTCCTCCTCCTTGGAAATAGCAAAGCGACGGCTGCGCAGCAGGCGGGCGGCCTTCTGCATCTTGTCCATCAGCTCTTCGTCATCGTAATCAGCGGCGGCCTCGACAACCTCGGCCTCCTCGGCGGAAACCTCGTCAGCAGCCTCAACCTCGGCACCTTCGGTCTCCACGGTCTCGACTGCCTCGACCTCGGCAGCCATGGTCTCGTTCTCGGTCTCGTTCATGATCTCTTCGTTCTCAGACATGAGACTCCTTCTTGGCCCTCTCGGGCATCATCGCCCCATTCGCGGGGCCCGTCGCGCACTCTTTGCGCTTTATACATTCATGCCTCTCGGCAAAACGTCCATTAGTTTATGGTGTCGCCATCCAATCTAGCTGCAGAATCTATGTGCACACATTAATGCGACATGTGCGACTCGCGGCGAGCGTACACCAGCGACACCGCGAACCCGACAACGGCAATCACGGCCGCCACGCGCACGGCGGCTGCAAATCCTATCGCCTGGGCAACGTCCGACGCAACGCCTGCGGCTCCAGCAGCCACCGCAGAACTCGAAAGCAGGCCGATAAACAGCGACGGACCAAACGACGCGGCAATCATGTTCCACGTGTTAAGCAATGCCGTTCCGTGAGGATGCTCAGCGGCGGGAAGCGTCTCCAAACCGGCGGTCTGCGAGGGGCTCAGTACCAAACCGACGCCGGCATACACCACAAAGGTCAGCAGCACGACAACGCCGATGTTCATGCTTGCCGCGGTCATCGAGATTGCCGTCTGCCCCACAGCGATCAGGGCAAAGCCGACCGGCAGCAGCGGCCACGCACCACGGGCATCCATCACGCGTCCGCCCACAATCGAGGTCACGGCGTTGCAGGCGATCGCCGGCAAAATGAGCAAACCCGCGACAAGTGCGGTCATGCCGTATGCGCCCTCAAAATAGAGCGGCAACAAAACGCTCATCGAGAACGTCGTCATCATCGACACCACCACAAGCAGGCATGCAGGCCAAAAACGAACGCTCGCCATGGGACGCACGTTAAGCACCGGATGCTTGAGCTTGAGCTGACGAACCGCAAACAGGCCGAGCACCACAACAGCGGCGAAAAGCGTCGCGATACCGGCCATCACATTGGTCGAGAACTCGCCTACGGAATACACAAACGCCGTAATGCCGGCGGCGAGCAAAACAACCGACAGAATATCAAGCGTGGTGTTCGAGCGCTCTCCGACATTCCGAACGAGCTTTGCTGCCGCCGCGGCGACCACGACACCGCCCACCAGCGGCACTACGAACACCGCCCTCCAGCCAAACAACGTGCACATAAGACCACTAATCACGGGCCCAAACGCCGGCCCTAGCGTAATGCAGGCACCGCCCAGGCTCAGATACAGACCGAGCTTCTCGCGCGGAGCACAAGATAGCACCACATTCATCATGAGCGGAAACAAGATGCCCGATCCCGCAGCCTGCAAAATACGACTTGGCAGCAAAACGGTAAACGACGGGGCGACCAGGCACAGGACTTCTCCGGCGACCATGCATCCGCATGCGAAAAACAGCAGCTTGCGCGTCGAGAAACGACCGGACAGAAAGGCCATGATGGCCGTAAAGATCGACGTCACGATCATGTATCCCGAAACGAGCCACTGCGCCGTGGTAGCGCTCACCGAAAAGACCGCCATGATGTCGTGCAACGCCACGTTAATAATGTTCTCGTTAAACGCGGCGACAAAGGCCGCGATATACATTACGACGAGAAACGCCGCAGTGGCCGATGGCGCTACTTGAACTTGTTGCTGAGATTTGCTCCCCATGCATTTCCTTCCTCTTGGAACGACAGTCGCATCGCCCCAGAGGAACAGTCCAGGGCGAAAATGAGCCCTAGACTTACGCCAGACGCCGCACACGACGAATCTGACAACATGGTCCAACGTCGAAAGATTGTAACGCGGACGCGCAGCTTTCCTTCCGCGCTATTATTAAAAGTCCACGAAAGCATAAGACATGAGGAGCCCGCCATGATTAAGCCCATCATGAAATCCGAGTTCTTTTTGCGCCTGCCTTCCGAAGACGCGGGCCCCGATGACGCCGTGACTGGGCAGGACCTCCTGGATACGCTCCATGAGCATGAGCACGAGTGCGTGGGCCTCGCCGCCAATATGATCGGCGTGCGCAAACGCATCATCTGCGTAAAGGACGGCAACAGGGCGCTGTTGATGTACAACCCTCAAATTCTTGAGCAGGGCAATGCCTATCAGACGAGCGAAGGATGCCTCTCGCTTTCCGGCGAGCGCCCCTGTACCCGCTATCGCCGCATTAAGGTTGAGTATTTGGACGAGAATTTCGTCCACCGCATCAAAAACTTCTCGGGCTACACCGCCGAGATCATCCAACACGAAATCGACCACTGTTGCGGAATCGTTATATAGTTCCGCCGATTCAAGAAAGCTCCCTGCAGAAAAATAACTGCAGGGAGCTTCTCATAGTGCGGAGCTTCTATCCCACTAGCTCTGGCGGTAATGATCGAAGAAGTCGGCGAGGTCTTCGAGGGACTCTTTGAGTACTTCCATGCGCGGCAGGTACACGATGCGGAAGTGATCGGGCTCGGCCCAGTTAAAGCCGCCGCCGCGCGTGATCAGGATCTTCTTCTCGTGCAGCAGGTCGAGGGCAAACTGCTCGTCATCGGTGATGTTGAACTTCTTCACATCCATCTTGGGGAAGATGTAGAACGCCGCACGCGGCTTAACCACCGAGATGCCATCAATCTTGTTGAGCGCCTCATACACAAAGTTGCGCTGCTCGTAGACACGGCCGCCGGGGCGGATGTAGTCGTTGACGGACTGATGGCCACCGAGTGCCGTCTGAACGATCGATTGAGCCGGCACGTTGGAGCACAGGCGCATGTTCGAGAGCATGTTGATGCCCATAATAAAGTCGCTCATGCAGCGCTGGTTACCCGAAAGCACCATCCAGCCGATACGATAGCCCGCGATCATGTGCGACTTGGAAAGGCCGCTAAAGGTGACGCAGGGCAGGTCGGGAGCGAGCGAGGCAATCGAGACGTGCTCGTAGCCGTCCATGCACAGGCGGTCGTAAATCTCATCGGCAAAAATCATGAGCTGGTGTCTGCGCGCGATCTCAACGATGCCCTCGAGCACCTCGCGCGGATAGACCGAGCCCGTGGGGTTGTTGGGGTTGATGATAACGAGGGCTTTGGTCGCGCTCGTGATCTTGGACTCCATATCCTCCAAGTCGGGATACCAATCCGCCTGCTCATCGCACAGATAGTGCACAGGATGACCGCCGGCAAGGGTTGCGCACGCCGTCCAGAGCGGATAGTCGGGGCTGGGGATCAGAATCTCGTCGCCATTGTCGAGCAGCGCGTTCATCGAAAGCTGAATGAGCTCGGACACGCCGTTGCCCGTGTAGATATGCTCCATCTGAACGTTGGGCAGGCCCTTGATCTGCGAATACTGCATGATCGCCTTGCGCGCGGAGAACAGGCCACGCGAGTTGGAATAGCCTTCGCAGTCGGGCAGCTGCTGGCGCATGTCCTTGATGACCTCATCGGGCGTGCGGAAACCGAAGGGCGCCGGGTTGCCGATGTTGAGCTTGAGAATGCGCTCTCCCTCGTCCTCCATACGGGCGGCCTCGTCGACGACGGGACCGCGCACGTCATACAGGACGTTGTCGAGTTTGGTGGATTTAGAAAAAGTACGCATGGTGGTGCTCCTTGCAATTTGAGCTGAAGGACTAGGTTCGAATTTGGCAACGTTATGGGACGAGGACGTCTCGCCTTGATCGGCGTCACCGGCGAGCAGCCAGGTAACATCGACCTCCAAAATACGGGCGAGCAGCTCTGCCACATCACGCCGCGGAATCGTCTTGCCGCTCACATATTGGCTCATCTGACTCTTGCCGAGTTTTTTGCCGAGCATCTCCGATGCGCGGATCACGTCCGACTGGCGAACGTCGCGATCGGACATAGTCTGTCGCAGGCGATCGCAAAACGCCTCTTGGGCCACAGGAACCTCCTTGCTGGCAAAGTTCAATTTATAGAACACGAATTGAACCAAAGTTCAATTTAGGCAGCAGTATAACGCGCCACCTCATTCGAAAGTTCAATTTCATAAGAAAATGTACCGGACTCTGAGATTTGCCCAAAGCGGACAATGACGTGTACACGTTTAGAGGTATTCGAGGAAACGAGCCGCCGCAAGCGAAACGTCAGCGGTGCGGCATATGGCGTTGATCTGCCGATGGGGATGCCCTTCGAGCGAACGCACGGCAACATCGAACTGGCAGCGGCGCAAGATGAGCGCGGGAAGAATGCTCACGCCCAGGCCGTCCTCGACCATAGCCATAATCGCATAATCATCCCAGGTCGACAGCTTAGAGCGCACCGCCAGGCCCGCGCGGCGGAACAGCGGCGTGATCTCGTCGTCGCTACCGCGTTCCAGCAGAATAAACTGCTCGTTGGCCAAATCGGCAAGGGAAACGATCTCCGCGGTGGCAAGCGAGGAGTCCGCTGGCACCACGGCCATCAGCTCGTCTTGCACCAACGGCCGCGACGCCATGCCGGCGCCGCGTGGCTCACGCGGGATAAAGCCCAGATCGCAGCGGCCCTCTGCCACCCATTGTTCAATCTCTGAGTAATCGCCCATCAGCAACTCATAATCGACGTCCGGGTGATCGGCGCGAAAACGCGCAATCACCGGCGGCAACACGTGGGTCGCCACACTCGAAAACGTACCGATGCAGATTTTGCCGCGCATGAGCCCGCGCATCTCATCCACCCGTCGTTGCAGGCGGCCAAACTCTTCGCATAACGCCTCGACTGCCGGCATGACCTGCCGCCCATCGGCAGAAAGCACTACGCCCTCGCGGCTTCTATCGAGCACTTTAAAGCCCCAGTCGGCCTCGAGATCGGCCACCATACGGCTCACGCCCGACTGCGAATAGCTCAGCCGCTCGGCGGCGCGCGTAAAACTGCCGGCGCGCACGGTCTCGAGCAGCACCTGCATCTTTTGAATATTCGTCTCCACGGCACCCCTCCACCTTTGCATGAGTCTTTGTCATGTTATCCATGCATTATATTCGCTTTTCTTCTAAAGCCAGTTCACCCATAGTGAACATGCTCGGATATAGAGGGGATGTCAGCACATGAACAACGGACTGTTTGCGTACTTAGCAGCATTGCTATTGTTTGGCTCCAACGGCATCATCGCCGCCGTCATCGCACTGCCGAGCTCCGATATCGTGCTACTACGCACGTTTTTGGGCGCACTCTCGCTTGCCGCCATCCTCGCCATCACCCAACGCCATAAGTTGCAGGCGCCATCTCGCCCCCGCGAAGCCGCAGCCCTCCTCCTCTCGGGAGCCGCGCTGGGCGCCAGCTGGATTTTTCTGTTCCGCGCGTATCAGACGATTGGCGTCGGCGTCTCCTCGCTGCTGTACTACTGCGGTCCCATCATCGTCATGGCCCTCTCACCGCTTATCTTTGGCGAAAAACTGACCGGCGGCAAAATCGCCGGGTTTATCGCCGTCGCCTGCGGCGCTTTTCTCATTGCGGCGCAAGGTCTCGGCGGCAATATGCCCATTGTGGGCATCGTCTGCGGCATCGCCTCGGCCTTCTGCTATGCATTGATGATCATTGCCAGCAAGAGAGCGCCGCACATCGAAGGCCTCGAGAACTCCGCGCTCCAGGTGAGCGCTGCCTTTGTGACCGCGCTTGTCCTCACACTCGCCACTCAGGGAGTCCCCTCGTTCTTATCCCCCGGCATCGCCGCAGGCATAGATTGGCGCGCCGTCGCTATGCTCGGCGTCGTCAACACCGGCATCGGTTGCCTGCTCTACTTTAGTGCCGTCGCCAAGCTGCCCGTGCAGACCGTCGCGGTCGTCGGCTACCTCGAGCCACTTTCGGCCGTCGTATTCTCCGCCGTCCTCTTGGGCGAAGCCATAACGCCGGTCCGCCTGATGGGCGCCGCGCTTATCATCTGCGGCGCGATCTTTTGCGAACTCGCCGGCAAACGCGCAAGCGCCAAGGCCGGTATCGCCCAGGCAGCACGCGCCTAAAAGCCCCTCTTCAGTTTCAAAGCAGGGTCTGTCCGCGGTTATCACATTGCAGCAGAACCATTCAGCGGATGCGCCCCTATTTTGAAATGCTACCTGCGTACGTGAATAATCCCCAGCTGGGGATTATTGTCTTAAATAATCCGATGAGCCACACTGCTCATATATGTATGAAGACGGCATAAAAGTACGCCTACGGCCTCGCCATCGAGCGCACGCAAACGATCCTGCTGCCCGTCTCCAAGTACATTGATCAGCTCGACCGTCTGCGCAACGACGAGACCTATCCCGTGCCCGCCGACAACCTCGTGTTTCTCACCAACAGCCCCGACCCGCTCACGCTCGACCGCGACGTGCTCTACTCCATCCTGGACAAACACCCCAAGCGCGCCAAGGCATACTGGTTCATCAACGTGCATGTCACCGACGAGCCCTATACGCACGAGTATTCCGTCGAGACCTTTGGCACGGACTTTTTGTTCCGCGTGCGCTTGGACCTGGGCTTTAAGGTCAACCAGCGCGTCAACGCCTACCTGCGCCAGATTGTTGGCGACCTGATGGCGTCGGGCGAGCTACCGCCGCAGCATCACACCTAAGCGTCGCCGATACGCCCGAACAGCAACAGCTCGACGGCCTCGAGAGTGCCCAGCTCAACGACGTCAACTTCTAGCGACGTCACACATCGATGACAGTGGCCCTGCACCTCACGGGAGATGCAGGGCCATTTTGCATTGCAGTAAAGCTATGGGCTACGAACGACGCGGCTCGGGAACCACGAGCCCATCGGGGCTCGCGCCCTCGGCATCCATCAGGCTCACGTAGCGAATCGATGGGTCATCGTAGGTCGCGTAGTAATAATTGCCCGTACGCGCGCTAAAGCATCCGGTGTAGATGGTCTTCTCGAACTTGCCATCGCCCATCTTGGACGCTCCCTCGATCATCGCCACGCCCTCGAGCGAACGGAACATGCGGACGACGTTTTCGGCCTCGCTGTCTTTTTGCGGGTAATTGGCATTGAGGTACGCTGCCTTTACAAAACGGCTCGGCGAATAGCAGTCGCCGGGAATGCCGCGCATGCCGGCACCGGCTCCATAGGGCTTAAGCTCGGCGCCACGCCACGTCGCCGTCTGCGGAAAATCGCTTGTGGCGGTGATATAGGTGCGTAGATTTTCCATATGCCACGGGAAGGTCGGCTGGTTGGCAAGGGTGTCGACCGGATCGTCGTATACGTGCAGGCCGTCAGCCATCATCTCGACCACGATGCTACGCTGCCTGTCGCCGATAATCCAATGGAGCAGCGACACGCCCAGCCCCTCTCCTGCAGATTTGGCAACAATCACCGTATCGTGCAACGCAGCCTCGACCTCGTCGACCGTCGAGAACGTCGCTGCCACCCACAGGGGAAACTCATAGGCCGCGATATTGGTCTTGCCGTCGGCAGGATCCTCGGCATACTCGGCATAACCCGGGAAATTGAGACCCGCCACGGCGAGGCCCGCATCGTTGCCGCAGTCGAAGAACATGGGGTAGTTCTTGTAATCGATGCACATGCCGATCACCGCGTGTGCCGCTGTCGCGTCGTCGATAAACGAATACGGAATGTGAAACCCGCGCGGCATCACGCGAACCTGTTGGCCGTAGTCAAAGCTCCAGTCGAGGTTACGGCCCAGATACATGTGGCCAGAATTATCGGTAAATCGAATGCTCGTGCACATAGCGCCTCCTAGCTTTTCGTTCTTGCTAAACTCATTGTCACCAAACAAAGAGGCGCTAAACAAAAAAAGCCCGGACATGACAACAATGTCACGCCCGGGACAAAGACCGCAAATTCGGTCCCCAATTGAACCACCCTAGACAAGTTTGCCTTGGCAGTGATCAATCATGTGCTGGATCATCTGAGCTTCGAAGCCTGCATAGTCGCGGCGGCACTCCTTCATCTTGCCGTCGACGATCTGGTCAAAGGCAACCTTGCACTTGATATAGCGCGTGGACTTGGTGACCTCCTCGTGCGCCAGGCAGCTCTCCTCCATCTTGCTGGCACCCAGGCCAAACACCAGACGGGGGTTGTAGAGCACGTGGGGCTCGCCGGCGTCGTCCAGGTAGACGCAAACCTTCTTGGTAACGCCAATCTGGTTAGCGGCAAGGCAGCCGGCATCGTCGAGCGACTTGATGGTATCGATCAGGTCCTGAGCAACCGACTCGTCCTCGACGGTCGCAACCTCGCAACGCTGGGACAGGATAGCCTCGTCGTGGCAAAGCTCTTTAATCATACGTTCCTCCATAGGGGTCGTTGTAACCGCTTAAGTATACGGTACCTACACAATTTCATGCGAAAGATACCGCCCGTCCGTTACAAACCGCCGAACATCAACATGTGAGGAACACCAACTTCACAAAGGCGATATAGTGGGTGGGTTCGTGTCAATCGGCCTAAACTCGGGGCCGAACAAGGAAAGGGTATGCATGGACGAACTTTTTCACGTCAGTGAGCGCAAGTCCACAATCGGGACCGAACTTCGCGCTGGACTGACAACATTCCTGGCGATGGCCTACATCATCGCCGTCAACCCCGCAGTGCTCTCGGGCGCCGGCATCGATGCGGGAGCGCTCGCCTGCGCCACTTGCCTGGGCGCCGGCATCATGACCATCTGCATGGGCATCTTCGCCAACCGTCCGCTCGCATGCGCGTCGGGCCTGGGCATCAACGCCATGATTGCGGGCATCACCACCACCATGTGCGGCGGTGACTGGCACGTGGCCATGAGCGTCATCTTCCTCGAGGGTGTCGCCATCTTGCTGCTCGTCCTTTGCGGCCTGCGCGAGGCCATTATGGACGCCATCCCCGTGGTTCTGCGCCACGCTATCTCGGTGGGCCTGGGTCTGTTCATCGCCATGATCGGCCTGTGCGACGCCGGCATCATCACCGCTGGCGCCGGTACACTCGTCGGTCTGGGCGACATCACCTCCCCCACCTTTATCGTCGGCATCATCTCCATCGTCGTGACGGTTGCCCTGGCCTCCCGCAACGTGCCGGGCTCGCTGCTCATCGGTATCATCGTCGCCGTTATCGCCGGCATCCCGCTGGGCGTCACCCATGCGCCCGAGGGCCTCATCGCACCGCTCGACTTCTCGACCTTCGGCGCCCCGTTTGCCAGCACTGCCGACGGCAACCTTGCCATCGTGAAGGTCCTGACCGACCCGATGCTGCTCGTCGTTGCCTTCTCGCTGCTCATGAGCGACTTCTTCGACACCATGGGCACCGCGATGGCCGTCGCCAAGCAGGGCGAGTTCTTGACCGAGGACGGCAATGTCGAGGACATCCGTCCCATCCTGGTCGTCGACTCCGTGGCCGCTGCTGCCGGTGGCTTTATGGGCGTCTCCTCCATCACCACCTTCGTCGAGTCCACCTCTGGCGCTGCCGACGGTGGCCGCACGGGCCTCACCTCCGTCACCACCGGCGTGCTGTTCATTCTCGCCGCGTTCTTCTCCCCCATCGTCACCATCGTTTCCAGCGCCGCCACCTGCGGTGCTCTGGTCTACGTCGGTTACCTCATGATGAGCGAGGCCTCCGAGATCGACTGGTCCGACGTGTCGCAGGGTTTCCCGGCGTTCATGATTGTCGCCGGCGTGCCCTTCACCTACTCCATCTCTGCCGGCATTGGCCTGGGCTTTATCGCCTACGTGATCGTCGCGCTCTTTAAGGGCGAGGCCTCCAAGATCAAGCCGCTCATGTGGATCGCAGCCCTCGCCTTCCTCGTCTACTTCTTTGTAGCGTAGGCGCAAGATTCGCAATACCAAACAGCAAAGCGCGGAGTCGCATCGAGCGGCTCCGCGCTTTGCTTTTAAAGCCAGGCACCACACGGACACGCGATGTATTGCTTCGCAAGTTTTGGACGTTTTGCTCTCCAAACGGCACTACCGACGGCTACATCCTGCAGATATGCTGGATATAACCGCATAGGCCCTATGAGGATGGGAGTAACCATGGCCGCCTTGTTCACGACCCCCAAGCGCAATGACAAAACCTCTGGAGCCCATTTTGTCGAGCCCGACCTGCGCCGTCGCACGCTGCTCGCACACGGCAGCTGGCGCCGCGTGACGCGCCGCATCGTTGTAGGCGCCGTATGCGCGCTTACGGTAAGCTCGCTGCTCATGCCGAGCATCTCGCTCGCAGCCGAGTGGGTGGACGTTGGCGGCGTCCGCCACGAAGCGGCCGCGGGCCCCACGGGAGACGCCGCCGGTACCTGGTCATGGGATGGCGCCGATGACATGAAGCTCAACGGCTATAACGGCGGCGCGATCGAGGCAGCGGGCAAGCTCAACGTGAGCTACGAGGGCAACAACACCGTCACTAACGACGACGGCCGCGGCATCAAGGTTAAGGATGGCGCGAACGAGAACGCCGAGCTTAATATTCAGGGCGACGCGTCCAGCACGCTCAACGTGACATCTTCTCGTGACGCCATCACTTCCGTCGGCAACATCAACATCGACGGCGCTGGCACTGTCAACGCCACGAGCACCGAGCACGATGCCATCGATGCCGGGGGCGATGTCACCATCAAGGGCTCGGGAAACGTTAACGCCACGGGCGATTCGGATGGCATCAGGGCCGACGGCAACATCACGATCGACAACAGCGGAACCGTCACCGCCAAGGCCACCGAGGATCAGGGTATCGATGCTAACGAGAACCTCATCATAAAGGGCGGCGGCAAGGTAGAGGCAAGCTCTATCGAGGACAATGCGATTTGGGCCGACGGCAGTATCGAGATCTCGGGTGGCAGCCAGGTCAAGGCAAGCTCCGAGGAAGACGCCGCCATCGACGGTAAAAACAGCCTCACGGTCACGAACGCTTCCCTCAACGCAAGTGGCGTTGGGTATGGCATCTATGTCTACAAGGGCATCACGCTCGATGGCGCGACCGTGACGATCCGCGCAAGCTCAGATGGCGGGGAAGTCAGCGCACTCTTCACCGATGAGGACGACATCGTCATCAAGAACGGCTCGACTGTGGATGCGCTCGCAGAAGGCAGGTTCTCGGTTGCAATCTCCACCAGTAATTTCTACTCCGGCGAAGCGGGTGGCCATATCTACATCAGCGACTCCGTTGTCAAGGCCATAGTCCGCTATGCCGAGACCAGCGGCGACGGCCCCGACCACTACAGTGGAGACCAAAACGACGAAATCATCCCTGAGTCCGAGGGCCTGAACATCGGCATCTTCGCGCAGACCAGCGAGGGCATCACGCCCGCGACCATCTCGATCGTCCGCAGCAGGGTCACGGCCGAGGGAGACACGGCGGCAATCTTCGCCCTTGCCATGAGCGCGGACGGCAAGGCGATCGGCACCATCGAAATCAAGGACGCCATCATCCAGACGCCTGCAGGCGGCAAAGTCATTGACTATCGCAACAAGGAAGAGCTCAGCGACGGCATCGTCTACGAGGCGGGTCAAACCATCGGCACGGGCGACGCCGTGATCGACTCCCCCTACAACGAAGCAGTCGCCAAGAGCACGGTCATCGTGCCTCCCGAGGAGACCAAGCCCGAGGAAAAGCACGGCAAGACCAAGCCAGAGGGTTCCAAGTCCGAGGGCACGAAGACAACCAAGACCGTTGCAGTTGCAGCCAAGGGAACCAAGACCGTCGGCAAGCTCGCGGCAACCGGCGACACCTCGAACGCAGCCATCGTGGCAGCCGCCCTTGCGGGAACAGCCGCCATCGCCGCAGGCGCCCTGGCGAGTCGCAAACGCTCGTAAACACTTTTTCGCACAGGACGGGTGGATCGCAGCCCTTGCCTTCCCCGTCTACTTCTTCGTAGCGTAAGGGCAAGGCTGCAAAAGCTGAACAATAAAGCGCGGAGTCGCCATGCGGCCCCGCGCTTTTCTTTTAGCGTCGGTCCCTGCGCCGGCGTGCGGCCTATTTCTCCCCCATTTTGGCCATTTTGCCCTCCAAACGGCACTACCGCCGGCAACATCCAGCAGATACGCTGAACCTAGCCGTATAGGCCCTATGAGAACGGGAGCAACCATGGCAGCCTTGTTCACGACCCCCAAGCGCAATGACACTACCGCCGGAACCCATGTTGCCGAACCCGACGTTCGCCGTCGCATAGGACTCGCGCACGGCAGCTGGCGCCGCGTGACGCGCCGCATCGTCGTAGGCGCCGTGTGCGCGCTCACGGTGAGCTCGCTGCTCATGCCGAGCGTCTCGCTCGCGGCGGAATGGGTCAAGGTCGGCGAAACCAAATACAACGCCGGCACTGCGGCGGGCGACGAGACCGGCACCTGGTCGTGGGACGGCGCCGACGACTTGAAGCTCAACGGCTATAACGGCGGCGAGATCCAGGCCGCAGGCAAGCTCAACGTGAATTACTCGGGAAACAACATCGTCACTGCCGACTGGATCGAAGGCATCAAGGCTACTCATGGCAAGAATGAGAACGCCGAGCTCAATATCCAAGGCGACGCGGGCGGCACGCTCAGCGTGACATCTACTGAGGACGCTATCCTCTCCACGGGTAATATCAACATCGACGGAGTCGGATCCGTCAACGCCACGAGCGCTGGGTTTGATGCCATCGACGCCGAGGGCGATCTCGCTATCAAAGGTTCGGGCAACGTCAACGCCACGGGCGTATCGGATGGCATCAGGGCAAACGGCAATATCACGATTGACGACAGCGGGGCCGTCACCGCCAGGGCTACCAAGGACAAGGGTATCGGAACCGACAAGAACCTCACCATCAAGGGTGGCGGCACAGTCGAGGCAAGCTCAGCCGATGGTGAGGCCATTTGGAGCGGCGGCAACATCAATATCTCGGACGGCAGCCAGGTCAAGGCGAGCTCCGATAAAGACGCCGCCGTCGAGGCCAAGGGCAGCCTCGCAGCCACAAACGCCTCCCTCAACGCAAACGGTGTTGAATATGGCGTCTATGCCCACAAGGGCATCACACTCGATCATGCAAACGTGACAGTCCGCGCAAGTAAAGGCAGATACGGTGACGCCATTGCCCTCTTCACCTACCAAGACGATATCGTCGTCAAGAACGGCTCCACCGTGGACGCGTTTGCGGAAGGCGAGGTTTCGGCTGCATTCTCCACCAGAAACGATCGACCCAACGAGGAGGGTGGCCACATCTACATCAGCGACTCCGTTGTCAAGGCCATAGCCCGCTATGTCGGGAACGGCGACGGCCCCATCCCCTACAGCGAAAACCAAGATGGTGAGACGAGCCCCGAGCCCCAAGGCGAGAACATCGGCATCATCGCCCAGACCAGCGAGGGCGTCACACCCGCAGTCATCTCGATCATCCGCAGCAAGGTAACGGCCGAAGGAGATACAGCGGCAATCTTTGCCCGTGCCATGAGCGCTGACGGCAAGACAATCGGCACCATCAAGATTGAGAACGCCGCCATCCAGACGCCCGAAGGCGGCAAGGTCATTGACTATCGCAAGCTCCGTGACGGCATCTACGAGGCAGGCCAAGCCATCGGCACAGGCGACGCTGTGATCGACTCCCCCTATAACGAAGCTGTCGCCAAGAGCATGGTCATCGCGCCTCCCGAGGTAGCCAAGCCGGAAGACCCCAAGCCCGACGAGACCAAGCCCGCAGAAAGCAAGCCCGCGGAGTCCAAGCAGAACCCCAAGCCTGAGGGCTCAAAGCCGACCAAGGCCGCTGCGGCTTCAATCACGAAAGCCAAGACTACCGGCGTGCTCGCGGCAACCGGCGACACCTCGGGTGCGGCCATCGTGGCAACCGTCCTTGCGGGAACAGCCGCTATCGCCGCAGGCACCATGGCGAGCCGCAAGCGCTCTTAGACGCCTCTGCGCACATGGCAGCTCCCGCGAAGGCCCCGAGTCCCAGCACCGTTTAACAACGCCACCGCCGAGCTCCCCTCCGGCGGTGGCGTTTTCCATATGCGTCCGCAGGGTATGCACGAGATTGTCTTTGGTCTAGCCCAACCTGCATGAGCCGGCGTGCGACAATGGGGGCCGTCGATATCACAACGCCGAGAGAAGCCCGTCATGGAAGCGCATCAAAAGCAGATAACCGTTCATGCACAGCATGCCGAAAGCGCACCAGTCATCTATCTTCCCGTGGTCATGGGCGACGGCACGGAGGTTTATGAACGCTGCCGAGAGCTCAACTGCCCGCCCTTCACGCTTGTCGGCATTGGCAGCCTCAACTGGAATCGCGAGCTGAGCCCCTGGGAATGCGACGGAACTATACGAGATGCCGAACCCTTTGGCGGACAGGCTGCTGGTTTTCTTGACGAGTTGTTGAAGCAGATAATCCCAGAGGCCGAATCATCGCTCCCGCAACCACCCACCTGGCGCGGCGTTGCCGGCTACTCGTTGGCGGGTCTTTTTGCACTGTGGACACTTTGGCAAACCGATGTCTTTGAGCGCGCGGCGAGTGCATCGGGGTCGCTGTGGTTTCCCGGTTTTATCGACTACGCGCACGAGCACACGATGCCGAACGCGCCCGATGCCGTCTACCTGTCGCTCGGCAAAAAAGAGACCAAGACGCCCAACCGCATGATGCGGCACGTACTCGACGACACACGCGCGATGGAAGCGCTGCTCGTCGAGCGCGGCATTCCAACAACGCTGGAGCTCAACCCCGGCAATCACTTTGCCCAAACCGACTTGCGCATGGCCCGCGGCATCCACTGGATACTGAATCATTAAAAATGGTGCCCACGCGCATATACGCATGGGCACCATATCTTGTTTTAGCTGAACGCAGCTGCTACTCAGCAGCCTCCTCAAGCTCGGAGACATCAAACTCAAAGTCGTTACCCGGCAGAATCGCGTTGAGCACGATACCCACCAGCGAGCCCACGGCAAGGCCGGAAAGCGAAATCGTCACGCCGCCCAGCTCCAGCACGATGGCACCGGCGGTGCTATAGGCAATGCCGAGCGAAAGCACGAGCACCAGAGCTGCCACCAGCACGTTGCGGTTGTTCTGGAAATCGACCTGGTTTTCGATAAGGTTGCGTACGCCCACGGCACTGATCATGCCATAGAGCACGAGCGACACGCCGCCGATTACACACGCCGGCATGGCCGCAATGACGGCCGCGAACTTGGGGCAGAACGAAAGCACGATGGCGCAGCACGCGGCAATGCGAATCACGCGCGGGTCGAACACACGCGTCAGAGCAAGCACGCCGGTGTTCTCGCCATAGGTAGTGTTGGCCGGAGCACCAAAGAGCGAAGCCAGAATCGTGGCAAGGCCATCGCCGAGCAGCGTGCGATGCAGGCCGGGATCGGCGATGTAGTTACGCTCGCAAGTGGAGCCAATAGCGGAGATATCACCGATATGCTCGATCATGGTTGCGAAGGCCAGCGGCATGATAGTGATGATGGCCGTCGTGGCGAGGCCGCTATCAAACTGCGGCCCAAAGAGTGCAAACACTGTGTTGTCCCACACGACGGGCAAGCCAACCCAGGGAGCGGCGGCAACGCCCGAAAAATCGACCTCGCCCAGCGCGGTCGCAACGGCATAGCTCACCACAACGCCCAGCAAAATCGGCACAATCTTGACCATGCCGCGACCCCAAATATTGCAGATGACGATTACGGCGACGGCAACCACGGCAACGAGCCAGTTGGTCTGGCAGTTGGCAATAGCGGAGCTTGCCAGGATCAGACCGATCGAAATGACGATGGGGCCCGTCACCACCGGCGGGAAGAAGCGCATGACGCGCTTGGCACCAAACGCACGGAAGAGCGCCGCGAGCACCGGATAGAGCAATCCGGCGCAGGCAACGCCCAGACAAGCGTAAGGCAATAGCTCGGCCTCGCCGTTGGGTGCAATGGCAGCATAACCGGCAATAAAGGCAAACGATGAGCCCAAGAATGCGGGGACCTTACCGCGCGACAGGAAATGGAACAGCAGCGTGCCCAAGCCGGCAAACAAAAGCGTTGCCGAAACCGAGAGACCAGTGAGCACGGGCACCAGCACCGTGGCACCAAACATGGCAAACAGGTGCTGTAGGCCGAGCAAAAACATGCGCGGGCGACCGAGCGACGATGCATCGTAGATGGCATCGGTGACGGCGGGTGTCGAAGACTGGGACATGGAAGTCCTTTCGAATGGAAGGGCGATCAGGCATATCGGATAACCTGCCCGAACGATACGATCCGAACCATTGTACGCGATACGCCACGTCTCGCACGCGCCGCCACCTGCAAACGCTAGCGCTATTTCCAAACGCGCTCGGCAATGCGCTTGACCAGCGCGATCTTTGCCCACTGTTCGTCCTCAGTCAGCTTGTTGCCAATCTCGCAGCTGGCAAAGCCACACTGGGGCGACAGGTACAGGTTCTCGAGCGGCACGTACTTTGCGGCTTCGCGGATGCGCTCGACGATAACATCCTCGTTCTCGAGCTCTGCCGCCTTGGTGGTTACCAAGCCCAGCACGACCTTCTTGCCCGGGGCAACGTACTTGAGCGGCTCAAAACCACCGGCGCGCGGCGTGTCGAACTCCAGATAGAAAGCGTCGACGTCCTCATGCGCAAACAGATATGGAGCGATGGGATCGTAGCCGCCTTCAAAAGCGTAGGTGGAGTGGTAGTTGCCGCGGCATACATGCGTGTTGATGACCAAATCGTCGGGCTTGCCCGCGATGGCAGCATTGTTGAGCGCCACGCCCAGCTCGCTCACCTTTTGCAGGTCAACCGGACTCATGCCGGTCTTGGACACAAAGTCGGTATCGCAATAGATGCCCCAGGTGCAGTCATCAAATTGAATGTTGCGGCAGCCTGCGGCATACAGGTCGGCAATCACGGTGCGATATACTGCGGCGATGGCATCGGCGAGCTCTTCGTCGGTCTTGTAGACGGCGCGCAGGCTCTCCTGCTGGCCATCGCAGCGATCGAGCGTGACCTCAGAGAACGTCTGGATCGGCGCCGGAATGGTTTGCCGTGCGACCTGGCCCTCCCCCTCGAGCGCCTTGACAAATTTAAAGTGCTCGACGAACGGATGATTCTCGCCGCTAATGGAACCGGTTACCACGGCGGTGTCGGCGGTAGTCTCCTCATCGTGGAACATATAGCCCGTACGCGAGGTGCGACGCTCGACGCCGTTCAGCCCCCACATAAAATCGAGGTGCCAGTAGCTGCGGCGAAACTCGCCATCGGTGATGACCTGCAGGCCGGCGGCCTTTTGCTTGGCCACTAAGTCGCGGATGGCCTCGTCCTCGACGGCCTTAAGGCCGGAAGCGTCGAGTTTACCCGCGACATAGGCGGCACGGGCGTCCTTTACAGCCTGCGGACGAAGAAAGCTGCCGACGATATCGGCGCGAAACGGCGCGTTCGGTTGAATCGAAGTGCTCATGGATATCTCCCTTTGCATTGGTTGCTTTACTGGGACAGAGTATGAGCGCTCATATGGCCATCGTAAAATATATGTTTATAACAGTTTGATATAGATGTTTCCTATATCAGCTAGGACTGCCATAAAGAGATTTGACCCGTGCAGAACGCAGCAGTCTAGATGTGCTGACGAATCGCTTCGATATAGGCCTGCCCGTAGCGCGTAAGTGTCGTGTTCTTGCGCGTGATGATGCCGATCTCCATGTACTCGTCTACATCGAGCGGAATGGAGATAATGCCGGGGCCGTTAAGTTCATGGCTGATCACGCCCGAACAAACCGTGTAGCCGTTAAGGCCCATAGCTAGGTTGAACAGCGTCGCACGGTCGCGCACGCGGATATTCTTGCGGCGCTCAAAGGTCGAGGTCAGCTCCTCGGAATAGTAAAACGAGTTGTAGCTGCCCTGCTCATAGGACAGGAACGGGTAGTCTTCCAAGTCCTCGAGCGTCACACTCGAGCGACCCGCCAGCGGATGGTCGGAGCACACAAAGACATGCGGCGTAGCGCAGAAGAGTCCTTCGAATACGAGCTCGTTGGCCGCCAGCATGCGCTCGATGACCTCGCGATTGTGCTCCGACAGATACAGGATGCCGAGCTCGCTTTTCATATGCGCGACGTCCTCGATAATCTCGTGGGTCTGTTCCTCGCGCAGGGTAAAGTCGTAGCGCGCGGCATCGAACTCGCGGATCACATCGACAAATGCATTAACGGCAAAGGAATAATGCTGGCAGCTCACACTAAAGTGCGGCACCTGCTCGGACGTGCCTTTGTACTTGCCCTCGAGCAGGTCGGCCTGGTCGAGCACCTGGCGCGCGTAGCCCAAGAAGGTCTCGCCTTCCTCGGACACAATGACGCCCTTGTTGGTGCGCTCAAAGATGTGTACACCCATCTCGTTTTCGAGATCGCGAATTGACGCGGTAATCGAAGGCTGCGACACAAAGAGCCGGCGCGAGGCCTCGGTGATGCTGCCGCATTCGGCAACTTTGACGACATATCTGAGCTGCTGGAGCTTCATGGCTTTCTCCCTAGACGTTCGTGACGTCGAAACCCGTCACGTCCATCTGACGCATAAACGACGGCATCTCCCCCGTCGCGGCGCAGGCGGCAATCTGATGCAGAGCCCCGGCAACCGCATCATCTGCCGCAGCGCCGATATGCCAGCGCGCGGCAGCCGTGACGGCCTCGTTAGCATTGGCGACTGCAACGGAATTGGGAACGGCATCGATCATGGGCAAATCGTTATCGGAATCGCCGAATACGGCCACCTCGTCGGGCGTCAGGCCCAAAGCGCGCGCCAGCTCCAGCGCAGCACAGCCCTTGTCCCAGCCGGTCGGAAGAACGTCGAACAGGCGCACGCGGTTGTTGGGAAACACGAGCGAGAGCTCCGGCACCTCGGCGGCAACACGCTCGCGCAGCTCGGCGAGCTCCTCGCGCGAACGGGCACTCCAGATATTCGCCTTGTATACCGGGGCATCGTCAACGACAGGGCGACAGGGAGCCTCTTCGCCCTTGAGCCACGCGTTGCCGCCTGACTCCATGGCGTGACGCACACGCTCGGGATCGCTTGTCACGCAATAGGCGTCGTTGTCCCAAAAGTCATCACCCAGACGGTAGACCTTCAAATAGGTATCGTCGGTCTCTTGCTCCAGGTAGTCGGCCAGGCGCATAAGGGCATCGTTATCAGTTGCGCGCGAGGCAACCGCCTCGCCATCGACAAACATCACCTGGCCGTTGCAAAACGCACCGGTCGAGAAGCACTCGGAGCGATTGCGGAACATCCAGCTCATCGCGGACGGCTGGCGACCCGAAACCGGGCCAAAATGCAGGCCCGCCGCCTGCATGGCATGAATGCCCTCGATGGCGCAGTCGCTGGCGCCATCGTGTCCAGCAGGAATCAGCGTATCGTCCATATCGGTCAGCACAAGTTTGATCATAAGGTCCCCTCGGTCATTCTTTATCCCGTCTATTGTAACGACCTGCCAATAAGGGACAGGTTTATCTTGGCAGGTTTTATCTGGGAAAATGCAGCGCCCCTGTTGCCACCTGCCAAAATAAACCTGTCCCATATTGGCAGGTGCGCTAGTATAGGGAACAACAGATTCGATGCGGGAGTGCCGGCGGTGCAAACCACAAGGCTGAGAGGGCATAGGGCCCAATCCTTTGAACCTGTCAGTTAATGCTGGCGTAGGGAGCATGCCGCCTTTACAGGGGCGCTGTCTATGCACAGCGCCCCTTTTCTGTGCCAAGGAGGCATGTGCAGTGATCGATTCGGAACAGCTTAAGCAACAAGTGGTCAAGGCCGTGGAGGAGATTCGCGCCACCAACCCGATGGCAGGCTCCATCACCAATACGGTGACGATTGACTTTGTCGCCAACGCGCAGCTCGCCGTGGGCGGTTCGGCCGCTATGGTCTATCTTCCCGACGAGGGCGAGGCACTTGTTGCCGGCGGCGGCGCCATTTATCTGAACATGGGAACGCTCTTCCCCATCTACGAGCAGACGATCCCCCGCGTGGCCAAGGCAGCACACGACGCCGGCAAGCCCTGGGTGCTCGATCCAGTGGGCCTGGGCATCGGCAGCCTGCGCACCCAACTGGTAAGCGAACTCAAGCAGTACAAGCCAGCCATCGTGCGCGGCAACGCCTCCGAGATTATCGCGCTCGCCGGCCTGTGGGGTCTTGAGGGCGAGGCGGCCGACCTGAGCCGCGTGCGCGGTGTCGATACCACCGACACGGTCGACGCCGCCCGCGATGCCGCCGTGGCGCTCGCCCGCTACACCGGCGGCGCCGTAGTGGTCTCGGGCGAAGTCGACCTAATCACCGAGGGCACGACCGTGGCCAAATCCCACGGCGGCAGCCCGCTCATGTCAAAAATCACCGGTTGTGGCTGCTCGCAGGGCGGCGTGCTGGCCGTGTACGCCTGTGCTACCGATCCGTTTACGGCGGCAGTCTGCGGCACCGCCGTCTACAACGTCGCAGGCACGCGTGCCGCCGCTGTCGCCGATGCCCCGGCAAGCTTTAAGGTCGCCTTTATCGACGAGCTCTACCGCGCGACCGCCCAGGACATCGCCGATAACCGACTCGAGCTCGAGGAGGCATAAGCCATGTCCGAGCCCGCAACCAACGCCGGCATGAACACACTCGTCGCCGTGGCCATCGCCCCGTGCGGCACCGGCGATGAACTGTCCGCCGAGGTCGCTGAGGTCGTGCGCGTCATTCGCGAGAGCGGCCTTCCCAACCGCACCACCTCGATGTTCACCGAGATCGAGGGCGACTGGGACGAGGTCATGCAGGTCGTGCGCGATGCAACCTTTGTTCTGGCGAGCAAGGGCATCCGCACCGAAGTCGTGCTCAAAGCCGATATTCGACCCGGATTTACCGACACCATGACCGGCAAGCTCGAGCGCATGGAAGCGCAGATCAAAAAGCAGGAGGAAGCACGATGAGCATCCGCGACAACCTTGATATCTCGGCCTATCTGGTTCTCGGCCCCGAAAACACGCTGGGACGTCCCGTGGGCGATGTGGTGGCCCAGGCGCTCGACGCAGGCTTTACCTGCATCCAGGTGCGCTCCAAGGTGGCAAGCGCCCGCGAGATCATCGCGCTGACGGGCGATGCCGCGCAGGCTATCGCTCAGGCTGGCAAGACCGGTCAGGTCGCTCTGCTGATCGACGACCGCCTTGACTGCGTACTCGCCGCGCGCGAGCAGGGCATCGCTGTCGACGGCGTGCATGTGGGCCAAAGCGATATTCCCGTCGAGGTCTGCCGCAAGCTTCTGGGCCCCGATGCCATCGTGGGCCTTTCGGCCCGTTGCGAAGAGATGCTCGAGTACGTCAAAACCGCCGACATGAGCCTGGTCGACTACCTGGGCATCGGCCCGCTCCACGAGACCGAGACCAAGCGCGATTGCGGACGCGCGGCAGATGGCTCCATTATCACCAAGAGTTTTGAGGACCTGGCCGCCCTCCACGCGGCAAGCCCCGTGCCCATCGTGGTGGGCGGCGGCGTCAAGAAAGCCGACTTGCCGCAGCTCAAGGCCACCGGCGTCGACGGCTTCTTTGTGGTGAGCGCCGTATGCAGTGCCGACGACCCCTGCGCCGCGGCCAAGGAGCTCGTCGATACCTGGCAGCAGGCATAGGCCTATGCCGAGCAGTTGCTCCGCAGCCTCACATCTTCAATAGCGAAAAAGCGCATCCCAGTTTGGACGTCCATTCCGGGATGCGCTTTCCGTTTGCAGCTCCATTGGGAAACCGCATCCCATTCTGAACGTAAATTCCGGGATGCGCCTTCCGCTGAGCGCGCGGCAGTTTGCCCTACTCTGCCAGATACGCTTCCAGCGCGGGCAACGTCGCTTGCGCATCGTGGCGGCCGATCTGATAGATGCGCTCGAGCTCATCCGGTTCGCGACACAGCGACGGCACCTTTACCGATTCGCTCGGCCGCACCACAAAGACCTCGCCAGCGACCTCGCGACGCGCTAGGTCATCGAGCGTGGCGTTGTAGACCTCGTGCCGATGCTCAAGCGCCGCAACAAATTCCGGATAGTGACGATACACGCGACGCAGCATGGGCATCACGCTATTGGGCTGCTTTACAAAGCCCGCCGGCTGCGTCAGCACCACCACGTTGCGGTCATAGCCCTGCGCAAACAGCCAGGCGCTGGGAATGGAATCGGCAACGCCGCCGTCCAGATACTTATGCCCCTCAATGGCGACAGGACGCGTTGCCACGGGAATCGCCGATGACGCCCGGATCCACTCGATATCGCGCTCGTCGCCATAGGGCAAGTCATGGTAGACGGCCTTGCCCGTCTCGATATCGGTGCACGCGCAGGTGAACCGCATGGGGCAGGCACGATAAGCCTTAAGGTCGATGGGATCGCGCTCGATGGGCACCTCGTGATAGGCAAACTCGGCATTGAACATGTCGCCGGTTCGCAGCCAGCTCGTCACGCTCGCATAGCGCTTGTCAGCGCAATAGGCCTTGTTGTAGCGAATGGCACGGCCGATTTGGCGCGATTTAAAGTTGTAGCCAAACGCCGCGCCCGCCGAGACGCCCACCATATGGTCGCAGGTCAAGCCGTGCTCCATCCATACGTCGAGCACGCCCGCCGTATACATACCGCGGTAGCCGCCTCCCTCGAGCGCAAGCCCCACCGTGGGCGTCGTATCTGGCTGTGCCATGCGACCATCTCCGTTCCTGCGTTTTAAACCGGGACAAGTATAGCCGCCAACACATATCGCCTCAGTCGCATTTTCATCGAACATTGCGTCGTAGCGCCACCGCTTGGCGAATAATAGCCATCCACCGCATGGACACCCATATACAAACCAAAACAGTTGTTTATACTACTCAGTAGTTATCAGCAACGAACGTCAGCCGACAAATAAACCCAACGACGCGGCAAGGCGGGGGCTTGGAAACACGCGAGGCGTTGAGCAACAACGCGTGTGCACAACGAGCTCGCCCGACGCAATCCGCCCCGACCCCAGAAAGCCGCCTACAGCATGGATACCCCCAGCAATTACACTGAAACGCTCGAAAAGACCGTCCGCGACCTTCTCAAGCGTCAGGAGGATCTGGTCAGGACCGCCTTTACCGACCAGCTTACCGGGCTTGGCAACCGCGGCGGCTTTGCCCGTTCCCTCGAGGAGCTCTGGGAGCAGGACACCCCCGTTACCATGGCGTACATCGATATCGACAATCTCAAGCACTGCAACGACGTCTTTGGCCATGACGAGGGCAACCGCTATATTTTGCAGGTAAGCCTCTATCTCAAGCTGTATATGGAGGTGGACGAAGCGGCGTTTCGTCTGGGAGGCGACGAGTTTGCCATCCTGTCTACGATTGCAACCGAGGACGACCTCGCCGAACGTCTGGAACGCTGCCGAACGGTCCTGCTCAAAAACAACGATGCCGAGATGCCTCACTCGTTTAGCTACGGAGTGGCACACGCCGACCCCGCCCTGGGCGAAGCCCCCAATCGCTTGACGAACGATGCCGACCATCGCATGTACGACTACAAGCTACGTCATGCCGTGCACCTTGATCGACGCAATATCGCACAAGCCCACACCGACGACTTCGAAATAAGCGATCGAATTTTCGACGCCCTTTCGATGCTCAACGAAGGCCGCTATTTCTTTATCGAGAACTTGGACAAACATCGAACCCTTTGGTCACAAGGCGCCTTGCGCGATCTTGGTCTTCCTTCGGAGCATATAGACAACTGTCACGATTATTGGAAAACGCGTGTCCATCCCGATGACCTTGAGGCCTATACCAACGACATCGACCAAATCTATGACGGCTCCAAACATCGTCACGTCATGCAGTACCGCGTGCGCAATGCCGCCGGCGATTACATCCTCGGCCGTGCTCGCGGGTTTCGTATCGACGGCGACGGAAATGTCCCCTCGCTCTATGTCGGCGAGCTCGTCAACCACTCGCTTGCCGAGACCGTCGACGCCGCCACGGGTCTCGGAACGCAGCGCACGCTGATCAACGCTATCGATGCCTGCCGTCGCGACCGTTGCGAGACGGGGCTTATAGCAGTGCGCGTTCGCGGCACGGCAAAGCTCAACGAGCTCTACGGGGCCGAGGCCGTCGACAACATGCTCGCCGAATACGCAGGCCGCATGCTGTCGATTACTCGCGGCAGGAGTCGCGTCTTCCGTTCACGCAACGCCCAGTTCGTCGTGCTTAGCAACAATTTGGATCACGAAGCATTCGAGCAACTGATCCAACATCTCAAAGAGGCCGTTTTCGCTCCCGTTCGAATCGCGGGCGACACTATTACCCCCGTCTGTCTTGTCGTTCCGGCCTTTTACGAGCACCTGACCAATCAAACGGCCGCCGTTTTAGGCGAACTCGACCGTCGCATTCGCACGGCCGGCGGGCTTGTTCCCAACGACAGCCTCCCCATACCCGAGGTGGAGCGCAAAAGCGCCATCGCCGAACGCATCGATCCGCTCACGGGTCTCTATCGACCCAGCGAGTTTATGCGCCGCGCCAACGAATTTCTCGAGACAAGGCGCAATGGCGCCTGGTGTATCGCCACCGTCGATATGGGGCACATGCGACTGTTCAACGAATGGCACGGACAGGCCGAGGGCGACCGCGTACTCGCCGATGTGGGCACGGTTCTCAAGGACATCGAGAATGCCGCCATGGGCGTCGCAGGGTACTGGGGCCAAGACGATTTTTGCGTACTCATCCCCTTTGAACACGACACCGTCCATCAGATCTATAGCCGCGTTCGCCAGGCCGTGGTCAAGCATGATGACGGCGTGGGCTTCTGGCCGTCCATGGGCGTCTACCCCATCGACTCCAACGAGGAAATCACCATCGATGCGCAGGCCAAGGCCATGTTTACCAATCGGCGCGCAAAAAACGACTTTAAGGAGCGCATTGCCATTTTCCGCCCCGAGGAATACGAGCACGAAATCGCGTTCCACCGCACGCTGACCGAATTCCAGTATGCGCTCTCAAACGGCCGCATTACCTACTACGTGCAGCCCCAGGTCGACATGGAAACCGGCGAGATCGTTGGCGCCGAGGCGCTCACACGCTGGATTGACAAGGATGGCTCCCTCATTTCACCTACCACCTTTATCCCCGCTCTCGAGGAAAGCGGTTTTGTGGTGACGCTCGACAAATATGTTTGGCAGGGCGTCGCCTCGTGGCTGCGTGAGTGCATCGATCGAGGGCTGCGCGTAGTTCCGATCTCGCTCAATGTGTCGCGCGTGGATATCCTTGCCTGCGACGTCGCCGAGCATATGGGGGCGCTTGCCGCCCAATACAACCTACCGCCCGAGCTCATGCGCATTGAGATCACCGAGACGGCTTATACGGGAGAGTCCGAGGCCGTGGATAAGCTGACGGCCGACCTACACACTCGCGGTTTCTCGACCTACATGGACGATTTTGGCACCGGCCAGTCTACGCTCGCGATGCTCAAGAACGTCAACGTCGACGTCATCAAGCTTGATCGCACGTTTGTGCCCACCGACCGCGATCAAAGCCGTAGCGCGCAAATCGTTTCATCAATGCTCGAGATGGCGCAATCGCTCCATCTGCCCGTTGTAATCGAAGGCGTCGAGACAAACGAGCAGGCGAACATGCTGCTCCACATGGGTGCCCACTACGCTCAGGGCTTCCTCTACTACCGCCCCATGCAGGCAAAGGATTTTGAGGCATTGCTCGATGGCGGCAACAAAAACTGATACGCTCGCGCGCAAAACGATACCGCCGAAGGGGCGCTTGTCCCCATTGGCTAACTTATGCCCCCAATCCAAACCGAATTGGGGATATGATGCAAACCACTGTTGTGCCCAAGGAGGTTATCCATCATGAACGAGTCGTATCGCCTGGGCGAGCAATCGATCATTGCCTATCTTCAGCGACTTGCGAACGGGGTCTCGACCGCCGAGCTCGATGTTGCCGCGCTGCCCACGGAGCTGTGCGCCATCGGCGAGCAGCTACAGAAGACATTTGCCATCCTGCAGCAAGAACGCGAGCTGCTTGAGCGCGGCGCCTATATCGATTCGCTCACCAATCTTGGCAACCGTGCTGGACTCCACCGTTATGCCGAGCTGCTTTGGCACAAAGGCACCCCCTTCACCTGCGCTTATATCGATATCGATCGCCTTAAGCATTGCAACGATACGTTTGGCCACACCGAGGGCAATCGCTACATCCTGAGCATCTGCCGTGCACTCACCGAGACAATGGAACCCAATGACCTGCTGTTCCGTATCGGTGGAGACGAATTTGTACTCGTATCCCCCACGACAGATGAAGCCGAACTCGAGCAGCGCCTGGAGCGGACGCGCACCGACCTTATCGAGGCAACATCGGGCGGCAAAGCGCCCATGATCGCTAGCTTTAGCTTTGGCTGCTCGCGCGTCGACCCACTCGCTGGCGATACGCGTCGCCAGATGACCATGGACGCCGACCGCAAAATGTATCGCTACAAGCTCATGCACCGTGTGCAGCAGCCGAAGGAAAACGACGCATCCATGCGCCCGATCGCCGATCAGCCTCCCTGCAACGACCGGGTGTTCCAAGCGATCTCCATGAGCTCCGAGACGCGCTATCCGTTTATCCTTAACCTCGATACCGGCGAATCGCAATGGTCGATTAATGCCGTGCGCGATTTTGACCTGCCCTCCCAGCATCCCTATAACTCGCTCGATATGTGGCTCGCCCGCGTTCACCCCGAGGACCGCGACAACGTGCGCAGCGAGCTCGATATGGTGGTAAACGGCGCGTGGCACTTCCATTACATGCAGTATCGCGTCATGAATACCGCTGGTAAATATGCGCTGTGCGAGTGTACGGGCTACCGCTTGGATAGCACCGAAACCGAGCCCAACATGTATGTGGGCATTATCATCAACCGAAGCTTGGCGGATACGACCGATTCCGTGACCGGCCTGGGCGATATCCACGCCCTGGTCAACGCCATTGGCGAAATGCGTCGCGTGGCGCGCAAGGCAGGCCTGGTCGCCATCAAAATCGACGACATCGCCAAGGTCAATGCCCGCTTTGGCTTTGATGCGGGCGACCGCGTTTTGGCAGAAAGTGCCGCCTGCCTCATGGACTGTTCGCGCGGCAAGGGCCGTCTGTTCCGCTCGACCGGACCGATGTTCGTGGCGCTTTTCGATGACCTTGATCCCGAAGAGACCGACGCGATCGCAGAAGAAATCGAGCGGTTCTTGGGGTCGCCCGTACTCTTTGGCTCATTTGAATATCAGCCGCCCATTCGTGTGGCCACACTTCATCTAGATGCCGTCGACCGACAGCCCGTTTCCATTTTGAACGAACTTAATGCGCTGATTAAAGAGGCGCCGCAGGTACCGGGCACCAAGCTGGACTAGCGTTATGGGGCGCATGATGGTTAATTTCCGATCTCAACCGAACACATTGGGCAAATAGGTCGTACCCGCAGTTAGCCGAACGTCCCCTCAGTCCCTCCCGGGGCCCGGGGGCACCGTTTCGATACTCTTGGTTTACTTTGCCTGATGCAAATAAGTGCTCAACAAGATAGAACCTATCCCCCGCCACGGATATGCCCTCGAGTAAATCTGTTAAGCCAAGCCTATCAAATTCTATTGACAATTGGCTGCATTGGTCCATTTTGTCGTCCAGCCACTTCCGCTGGCTATCGCCTCATAAACACAAACCTAACGAGCCGCACGAACGACAAAGAGGCCAAGCTGAACAGAAGTAGAACCAAAACTTCAAAAACGCTGGTATTCCAATCGCGTACCCAGCCCTCTACCGCCCACAAGAAAAACAGCAGCCCCATCCATAACGTCACAGAAGAAATCAGCTTTGCGTAAGGGCGTATATCAATCTCGCTCTCCCTTTTTGTGACATCATATCCAGCAATTGAGCAGAGCCATCTTCCTCTTCGGTATTGGATTGAAAGGACAATCAAGGCAATCGAAGTCATCAAGCAAACAGCATCCTCTGTTTCCATAGAGTTTCCTTTGCTTTCCATCCTAGTTACGCATTCACAATCGAATCAAACCAAGTATGAATTACTCGATAGCAACCGCCTTAGTATAAACCATAGCCGCCGCAGCAGCCCGCCTTCCAAGGCCTCAAAGCTCGCCATCGAGGGCGACCCGCCCAGACCCCTTACAATCTGCTCGCACGAGGCCCCGCACTCCAACATCCTCTGGACCGTATCCCGCTCGTACCTGGTAAGCGTGCCTGCCGTGGGCCCTCGGGGCCGGCATCGTGCCCCACGCCATCTGCCCGCTCGTGCGATAATCCTCTGCAGAAGTCACCAACAGCAGAGGGAGTTTGTGATGAAGGTTCTTTTGGTCAATGGCAGCCCCAAGGCAAACGGCAACACCGCTCGCGCGCTCGCCGAGGTCGCCGAGCAGCTTAACGCCGAAGGCATCGAGGCCGAGATGTTTCAGCTGGGCGCCAAGCCCATTCGCGATTGCATTGGTTGCGGCCAGTGCGGCAAGCTCGATTGCCGTTGCACCTTTGACGACGATGTGGTCAACGAGTTGATTGCCGCTGCCGAGCAGGCAGACGGCTTTGTCTTTGGCTCGCCCGTCTACTACGCACATCCCAGCGGACGCATCCTCTCGGCACTCGACCGCGCATTCTATGCAGGCAGCAAGGCCTTTACGCACAAGCCGGGCGCCGCTGTCGCCGTTGCCCGTCGCGGCGGCACGTCGACCACCTTCGACGTGCTCAACAAGTACTTCACCATCAACCAGATGCCCGTGGTAGCATCCACCTACTGGAACAACGTCTTCGGTGCCATGCCGGGCGAGGCCGCCCAGGACGCCGAGGGCCTTGCCACCATGCGAAACATCGGTAAAAACATGGCCTGGCTGCTGCGTTGCATCGAGGCGGGAAAGGCCGCCGGCATCGAAGCCCCCGAGGCCGATCGCGAGCGAACCAACTTTATTCGGTAGAACGGCGGAACATAAATATGAACGTGCAAATTTTCGGGACTAAGAAGTCCTTCGATACCAAGAAGGCCCAGCGTTATTTTAAGGAGCGCCGCATTAAGGTGCAGTTTATTGACCTTAAGGAAAAAGAGATGAGCAAGGGCGAGCTCACGAGCGTGATGCAGGCGGTCGGCGGCATCGACAAGCTGCTCAACCCCAAAGCCAAGGACGAGGAGACACTCGCGCTCATCCAGCACCTTACCCCCAGCCAGCGCTTCGACAAGCTGCTCGAGAACCAGCAGGTTCTGGCCGAGCCCATCGTGCGCAACGGCAAAAAGGCCACCGTCGGCTATTGTCCCGATGTGTGGGGAGCCTGGGAGTAGCCTGTGTTATTTGTCGGCGCGTGGGTATAAGAGCTGGCGTTTGGCATAAGATTCAACTGTAAGCCATGTCTAACAAAGGAGGGCACATGCCCAACAAACCCGTGAAGATCATCATGCTTACCGGCTACCTCGGTGCCGGCAAGACCACGCTGCTCAACCACATCCTCGCCAACGACGGCGGCATCCGCGCCGCCGTGATCGTCAACGATATCGGCGAGATCAACGTCGACGCCAGCCTTATCGCCGACGGCGGCCTTTCCGAGACCGACGACCTCATCCCGCTCACCAACGGCTGCATCTGCTGCACGCTTTCGGACGACCTGGCCAACCAGCTGCAGGGCATCGCCGATTCGGGCAAGTTCGACTACATCATCATCGAGGCCTCGGGTATTTGCGAGCCTATCCCCATCGCCTACACCATCTCGAGCTTCTGCGACGAGGCCAAGGTGGGCGGCGAGCCCAAGCTCGCGCTCGACAACATCGTGGCCGTGGTCGACTGCGCCCGCATGTACGACGAGTTCAACGGCGGCCGCGACCTGCTGGCCGAGGATATCGACGAGGACGACATCGAGAGCCTGCTCATCCAGCAGATCGAGTTTTGCTCCACGCTGATTCTTAATAAGACTGACACCGTCACCCCCGAGCAAATCGCAGAGCTTAAGGCCATTGTGCGCAGCCTGCAGAAGGACGCCGTGATTATCGAGGCCCAAAACGGCGAGGTCCCCATGGAGGAGCTGCTCGACACCGACCGCTTCGACTTTATGCGCGCCTACAACTCCGCCGCCTGGATCGAGGCCATGGAGCATCCCGAGGAGCACGACGACCCCGAGGTGCTCGAGTACGACATCGAGACCTTTGTGTACTCGCGCCGCAAGCCGTTCGACCTGCAGAAGTTCACCGATTTTGTTGAGCAGGAGTGGCCCGACGAGGTCATTCGCGTCAAGGGCCCGCTGTGGCAGACCGGCGATCCGGACATGTGCTACATGTTCGAGCAGGCCGGCCACCAGATGCGCCTGATGGAGAACGGCCTGTTTGTCGATTCTGCGCCCGAGGGCGAGAAGCAGAAGATTATCGACGAGAACCCCGAGATCATGCAGATTTGGGACGACGAGACGGGCGATCGCATGACGAGCCTGTGCGTCATCGGCCGTCACATGGACAAGGATGCGCTCATCGCCGCCCTCGATGCCTGCCTGACCGACTGGCACCGCGCCTAGGTTTATCGAAGCGGGCATTTTTCCGCCCACGTAACCGCCAAAACCACCACGAAGGTGCCTGTCCCCTTCGTGGTGGTTTTTCGTTCTGAGCCAAGGAGATTCATGTTCAACATTGTGCTGTATGCGCCCGAGATCCCGGCCAATACGGGCAATATCGGCCGCACCTGCGTAGTTACCGGCGCCCGCCTGCATCTGGTGGAGCCACTGGGCTTTTCGCTCGACGACAAGACGGTGCGTCGCGCCGGCCTGGGCTACTGGCAAAACTTGGACGTGACGACATATGCCGGCTGGGAGGATTTCCTTGCGCGCAACGGCCTCTCCCCTGCCGACGAGCGCCTGCACCTGCTGACCAAAAAAGCGCGCCGCACCTATGCGCAGAGCACCTACCGCGATGGCGACTTCTTGGTCTTTGGCAGCGAGAGCTCGGGGATTCCCGAAGAGCTGCTCGCCGCAGCGTCCACATGCTGTGAGCGCATTCCCATGCTACGCGACTGTGACTCGCTCGATAACGCCGAAGTCTGGGAAGCCCACGAGGAGGCGCTCGGGCATACCGAGGATAGCCACGAGGCCATCCTTCAGCAGGATATCTGCGGCAACTTCGTCGACCCGAACGACTACCGCATCAGCGCACTCAACCTCTCCAACAGCGCCGCCATCGTCCTCTACGAGGCCCTGCGCCAAACAGGCTTTCCGGGAATGTGACAAAGGGACAGTCTCGTTGTCATATCGGACAATTGTCACATTGACACCCTTCAAACGAAATCAGAGATGCCGGTAGTGTCGAGAAAGTTGGTGTAGCGTCCGATCCGAAGCGAGTCGGCCCGGCGTCCAAGAACCTGGAATACGGTTGATATCCTATGCCGCCTCGATCCTGTCCGCAAGCTCGAGGCCGGATTCGATCATCTTCCTGGCCTCAGCCTCCAGCCGCGACCAGTCGACCGTCCCGTCGAGCCCGCGCGTGCGGCCCTCGTCGTAGAGCTCCCTCATCTTCGCCTCCGAGAAGTACCTGGATTCCTGCCATGCCTCGTCCTGCTCGCACATGACCGCGCCTGCCAGCCGCACCAGCGACGCCGTCGAGGGGAACGCCTGCACCACCCTCGACCTGCGCTTTATCTCGCGGTTCGTCCGCTCCTGGACGTTGTTGGTGCGCAGGCGCTTCCAGTGCGACGGCGGGAAGTCGAGGTATGCCAGGGCGTCCGGCTCGGCCTCCTCGAGGATCGCCGCCGCCCTCGGGCAGCACCCCTCCAGCATGTCGCACGCCACGTGGTACATGGCGGTCACGGTGGCGGCGTCGCGCCCGCGGAACACCTGCGAGACGATCCTGCCCACGCGGCGCCTGAGCTGCCAGGAGCCCGCCTCGCGCATGCAGTCGCGCATGAGGTGGACGGCGCAGCGCTGCCATGCCGCCCCCTGGAAGACCTCCGCCGCGGCCGCGACGAGGCCCGCGTGCGCGTCGGAGACGACGAGCT